>CAKRAY010000087.1 GCA_934296355.1 uncultured Clostridia bacterium | reverse complement strand
GTATCGAGAACGCAAAAGTTAAATCCTCTGGCGATACTGGAACCCGTGAATTTAATGGGAGTAAAGGTTCAAAGGGCTACCTTAAACAATTTTTCGGATATCCAAAAAAAAGGAATCAAGATTAAGTCACGCGTTTTCATAAGAAGAAGCAACGACGTAATTCCGGAGATAACCGGACTTGCCGAGGAGTATGAATATTCCGTAAAAATAGAGAAGCCGACGGTTTGTCCCGCATGCGGGTCGCCGGTCAAAGAAGAGGGCGCGTTTTTATATTGTACAAATCCCGAAAAATGCGCGCCTGCCGTCGTTGCATATTTAGACCATTTTGCGCAAAAGTCTGCAATGAATATTGACGGATTTAGCGAAAAAACCGCCGAATTGTTATATAACGAATATGGCGTAAAGTATCCATATCAAATATATGAACTCACTTACGACGATTTAATAAAACTCGACGGTTTCAAAGAAAAGAAAGTAGAGAATCTTTTGAGCAGTATAGAAAAAAGCAAACGCGTCGACCTCGGTAGATTTATATTTGCTTTGGGAATTCCGCAAATCGGTAAGAAAACGGCAATGCAAATCGCCGACCGCTTTCAATCGCTTGAAAAAATTATGAACGTAGGCGTAGAAGAACTGACGGCGCTTGAAGACTTCGGGCAAATCATGGCCGATAATGTAGTAAATTTTTTCAAAGACGAAGAACAAAAAAGGATCATCGCCAAGTTAATAGAGTTAGGCGTTACTCCGACGAGCAACGAAAAAAAAGAGGGAGTTTTTAGCGGAAAAATAGTTGTACTAACGGGAAGTTTGAAAACCTATAAACGTTCTCAAGCGGCGGAACTCATTGCCGAAAGAGGCGGAAAGACAAGCGATAGCGTAAGTAAAAAGGTAAATCTTGTTATAGCGGGAGAAGAAGCCGGGAGCAAACTCGACAAGGCAAAAGAACTCGGAATAGAAATTTGGGACGAACAAACTTTTTTGCGTAATCTTTAAGAATTTTTTTTAGAAATAGTCTTTTTTTGCTTTTCATTGCAAGAAATTGTTGTCATAATCGCGCACGTGTGATATAATAATTAAAATTTTAGGAGAACTACTATGAGAAGCATGACGGGCTTCGGCAAAGACGTTGCCGACGGGGCAGATAGGAAAGTTACGGTGGAAATAAAAACCGTAAATAATAAACTTTTAGATATTTCCTTAAAGGCGCCAAGAATATTTGCAGCCTATGAAGATAATATAAGAAAAATCATCAAAAACTTCGTAAAACGTGGCAGAGTTGACGTTTTCGTATCGTATAACGACTATCGCGAAAAGAAAGGGGAAGTTATCGTAGATAAGGGAGTTGCAAAGCAATATCTCGAAGCGGGAAAGATTTTAGAAGAGTTAGGATTCAATAACGATCTATCCGTTGCGCAAGTTTTGAAAATGCCCGACGTGCTTACAGTAATCGAGGACGATCAAGACGACGGAGCATGGGAGAGTTTGTTAATAGATGCGACGACTGCGGCTTGCAAGGCGCTTGTCGAAAATAGAGAAAGGGAAGGCGAAAACATGAAAGCCGACCTTATTCGTAGATTAGATAACTTAAACGAAATATGGAAAGAAATAGTGGCGCGCGCGCCGGTTGTAAAAGAAAACTATGCGGCGAAATTAAAAATTCGCATTAAACAATATCTGGAAGACGTGGAGATGGACGAAAGTAGATTTGTTAACGAAGTTGCTTTTTTTGCCGACAAGTCGAATATCGACGAGGAAATCGCTAGAATGCGTAGTCATCTCGACGCTTTTTATAAATTGATGGATACGAATGGAGAAGTCGGCAAGCAATTAGATTTTCTCGTGCAAGAACTTAATCGGGAAATTAACACGACCGGTTCTAAGAGTAACGATATTGAACTTACGCGTAAAGTGTTGCTTGCCAAAAACGAATTAGAAAAATTTAGGGAACAGGTACAAAACATTGAGTAGAGAAGGAATTTTATTTATTGTTTCGGGACCGAGCGGAGTCGGAAAAGGCACGGTTTTGAAAGAAGTTTTAAAAAGACTTGACGATAACGTCACGGTAAGCGTTTCGGTAACCACGAGGAAACCCCGAGAAGGCGAAGTAAACGGCGTACATTATCATTTTATCAGTACGGAAGAGTTTATAAAACTTAAAGAGACGAACGGAATGTTCGAGTACGTCGAAGCGCTTGATTGCGGATACGGCACGCCACGCAAACCGGTTGAAGAAAGTATTGCAAACGGTAGAGACGTTATATTGGAGATAGAAACGAT
Source organism: uncultured Clostridia bacterium (assembly GCA_934296355.1). Taxonomy (GTDB): domain Bacteria; phylum Bacillota; class Clostridia; order Christensenellales; family DTU072; genus CAG-1782. Next base: position 3,981 of record CAKRAY010000087.1, on the reverse strand, counting down.
AGGCGCGCAAAAGGTTAGAGAAAAAACCGATTGCGTAAGCATTTTTATCGCGCCGCCGAGCGCAAGCGAATTATGGCGCAGACTTACGTCGAGAGGCACGGAGGATGACGCGCAAATCGAAAAGAGAATAGAAAAATGCCGTACAGAACTTCCTTGTATGTATGATTACGATTACGTCGTCGTTAACGAAGAGTTGAACGTTTGTGCGGACGAAGTCGCGGGCATAATAAACGCCGAAAGACATAAAGTGTCAAAAAACAAAGATTTAATTGCAAAAATTATAAAAAATTAAGGAAAAGGAGATATTGCTTTATGATGATCGAACCACCTATCGATAAACTTATTAAGAAAGCGCCTTGTAGATATGCGCTCGTAGCGGCTATCGCTAAACGCGCTACAGAACTCAGCGCAACAAATGCGAAAGAACTCGAAGAAGCCGGAATGAAACCGATTTCTTATGCTTGTCAAGAGATTTACGACGGTAAAATTATAGTTAAAGTAGACGACTAAACGGTGAAGAAAAACGTAGTTATTGGAGTTTGCGGCGGAATAGCGGCATATAAAGTATGCGAACTTACTTCAACTTTAACCAAACGAGGCTATAACGTTAAAGTCATAATGACGAAAAACGCAACGGAGTTCGTAGCGCCGTTGACGTTTGAAACGCTTTCTAAAAACGCCGTCGTAACGGATATGTTTGCGCCCAAAGCGCATTACGAAGTGGAGCATATATCTCTCGCCAAATGGGCGGGAGTTTTTGTCGTTGCACCCGCTACGCAAAACGTTATCGCGAAATTAGCGGAAGGCATTGCCGACGATATGTTAACGACTACTTTTTCCGCGTGTAACGCTGTAAAAATAATTTGTCCCGCTATGAATACGCAAATGTATTTATCCGAGGCAAACAAAATCAATATGGAAACGCTAAAAAATCGCGGCGCCTTCTTTATCGAACCGGGGAACGGCTTATTGGCGTGCGGCGACGTCGGCGTAGGACGTATGGAAGAACCCGCCGTAATTGCCGACGCAATAGACGGTTTACTGATGCCTTATGCCGATTTTAAGGGTAAAAATATCCTTGTTACCGCCGGAGCAACGATTGAGGACATTGACGGCGTAAGATTTATAAGCAATTATTCTTCTGGAAAAATGGGTATGGCGATTGCGGACGCCGCATGCGAAAGAGGAGGTAACGTAACCGTTGTCTGCGGTAAAGTTACGGCAAAGATTCCCGACGGTTGCAAAGTCGTTAACGTAAAAAGCACACTCGATATGTATGACGCGGTAATCGATAGAATTCACGATAACGATATTTTTATAATGAGCGCGGCGCCTGCCGATTATCGGGTAAAAGAACGTTTTTCGCAAAAAATCAAATCGGAAACGCTTACCTTGGAGTTTGTTAAAAATCCGGATATCGCAAAAGCGGTCGGCGAGAAAAAAGGAAATAAGATTTTGGTTGCGTTTGCCGCGGAAACAAACGAATTATTACAAAATGCCACAAAAAAATTACAGTCCAAAAACGCGGACATAATTGTGGCAAACGATGTTACCGCTGAAGGCGCGGGATTTAATACCGATACCAACGTAGCCACTCTTCTTTATGCCGACGGTAGGATAGAAAGTCTTGATATAATGCCCAAACGCGAATTGGCGGATAGAATACTCGACGGGATTTTGAGTTTATGATTTACCGCGTTATAGTCGATATCAGCAATAGCGAAGTGGATAGGGTTTTCGACTATTCATCGGATTACGAGGTAGAGGTCGGTTCTCGCGTGCTTGTGCCGTTCGGGAATAGAGCCATAGAAGGTTTTATCGTCGGTACTAAAGAGTCAACCGATATAAAAACAAAGAATATCATAAAAAAACTCGACGACTTTATAGCAATTACGCCGGAAATGATCGCTTTAAGCGATTTTTTGAATAAAACGAATAATTTAAGGCTTGCCGATTGTTTACGTTTGTGTATTCCGTCAAAACTTCGCGGCGGTCAGGTTAAGGATTTAATAAAGAACCTAATAAAACTCGACGTCGATAGAGAACTTGCGCTTACCCTTATTAAGAAAAATGCTCCCAAGCAAAAGGCGTTGATACAAAATATTTCCGACGATGGCGAATATGAGAGCGTTCTTAATAGCAGCTTCGGAAGCGCGGCGGTAAAGGCTTTGTTGGAAAAGGGCATTTTACATAAAGACTCGGTCGTGGTAAGACGAATGCCGAAAGACTCGAATATAAGCAAAGATAAGACGATAGTGTTAACCGACGAGCAAAATGAAGCGGTCAAAAGAATACTTTCGTCAAGCAAAACTTGCGTTTTGCACGGAGTTACGGGAAGCGGTAAAACCGAAGTCTATATGGCTGTTATAGAAGAGGTGTTAAAACAAGGCAAAACCGCTATTATGCTCGTGCCGGAAATAAGTTTGACGCCGCAAATGTTAAGCGTTTTCAGAAGACGGTTTAATAATGAAGTAGCCTTATTGCACAGCGGAATGAGCGACGGGGAGCGTTATGACGAATGGAGAAGGCTTTTAGACGGGGAGGCGAAAGTTGCTTTAGGCGCGAGAAGCGCAATATTTGCGCCGATAAAGAACGTGGGCGTGATTATTATCGACGAAGAACATGATTCGAGTTACGTAAGCGAATCCAATCCGAGATATCACACGCACGATATTGCGGAGTTTAGAAGAAAATATAACGACGCTAAATTGGTTCTTGGAAGCGCAACGCCTTCTTTGGATACATATTATAAAGCGACAATCGGAGTTTATGAGTTAATAAAACTAAAAAACCGCGCTAACCAAAGACGGATGCCGGATATGGAAATTGTCGACATGCGTCGCGAATTGCGTTCGGGTAACGATAATATGTTTAGTCGCGACCTAATGCGAGCAATAGAGAAAGAAACAGACCTTTCCAATCAAGTTATGATATTTATCAATAGGAGAGGTTTTGCTTCGTTCGAGAGATGCAAAAAATGCGGATACGTTCCTAAATGTACCGATTGTGAAGTAAGTTTGACGTATCATAAAGAAGATAACACGCTTAAATGTCATTATTGCGGCAAACAGTTTTACAAGATAGACATTTGCCCCGAATGCGGAAACGATAAAATGTCGTTAGGCCGTATAGGAACGGAAACGGTTATGGAAGAACTCGCGAAATTGTTTCCCAAAGCGCGCTTATTAAGGCTAGATAACGATACCGCGACGGGAAAGGATTCGACGGCTCAAATATTGGGCGCGTTTGCAAGAAAGGAAGCGGATATACTTGTCGGAACTCAGATGATCGTAAAAGGACACGATTTCAGCGACGTCACGCTTGTCGGAGTGTTGGATGCCGATTTAAGTTTATATTACAGCGATTATCGCAGTAACGAAACTACCTTTCAACAAATTACTCAGGTTGCGGGGAGAGCAGGGCGAAACGAAAAAGAAGGGAGAGTTATAATACAAACCTATAATCCTAATCACTACGTTTTTCGTTTTGCAAAGAGATACGATTACGAGGGCTTTTTTGAAAAAGAAAGTAATATTAGGGAAACCACGATGTTCCCGCCTTTTTCGAAAATCGCGCGTATACTGATAAAGAGTAAAGACGAACAAGATGCTCTCGTATGCGCGAGAGAGTGTTATTGTTTGCTGAAACAAGAAAAAGAAAAGAATAAGGATGCGCTGTTTAGAGTACAAGCAATGCGCGCTCCGATAACCAGGATAAGCAACGAGTTTCGTTTTCAAGTCGTAGTTTGGATGAAAACAAATAGCGAAGAAAACGTATTGCCGAAGGTTTATGAAATTGCGGATAGATATAATACAAAAAAGACAACCTCTTTTGTGGAGATAAATCCGACGTCTATGAGGTAAAAAGGAGAAATAAATGGCTATTAGGAAGATTTTTCAAGAAGATAACGATATACTATTCAAAAAGTGTAGAGAAGTAACCGTCTTTGATGATAAATTATCGACTTTGATAGACGATATG
>CAKRAY010000086.1 GCA_934296355.1 uncultured Clostridia bacterium | reverse complement strand
TTCAATTCTTCGAGTTTAAGATTGGAGTTCGTAAACGCGCCCGCGTACACGAGTATAATGTTGGCTTCGCCGTTTTCGCCGTTATCGTCGTACGTATCGGGAATCAATACGTTTTCGGCGGCGGTGGAAGTGTGATTTACTATCGCGTAACCCTTGCTGCCGACGTTTTCGTAAATAACGAATCTGTCGGTCGCCGTGTCGCTGTTTCTTATCTTCGCTTTAAGAGCGAAAGTATTCTTGCTCGTCGCGCTTACTATCAAAGGCCATGCGTCTATCGCCGCGGTAGAAGCGACTCCGTCGGTAACCAGATACCATTCGACGGTTTCGCTCGCTAGCAAATCGATTTTAGGCGCGGAACCGAGATAATAAACGTATTTAACGTCGCTCGTGGAAGTTAACGAACCTTGTTTTACGTTATAGAATTTAGCGTATAACGTAACGAAGTTTTCGTTCTTGTTAAGCACGAGCGGGAAGTTGACTTTGTTTACTTCTTCTTGGTCTTCGTACCAGCCTACGAACACGTATCCGTCGATGGCGGGTTTGCCGATATCTTCTTCGGTAACGAAAACTTTGTTGTTAAGCGCATTCATACCGAGCGACGCGCTCGTACCCGCCATGGAATTGCCGAAAGCAAAACTTACCGAAGGGTATTGAGATCTTATCGTCCAATCGGGATTTTGCTTGAAGAAGTTATTGGCTTTATCGTTAGCCGCGCTCGGAGAAACTACGAACTTCGCGCCGCCGTCGAACGAATCGCCCTTTACGCCGAAAGGTTCGGTTTGACTGTATACGCCGCTCGGGCTTTCGTAAGGAATTTCCACTACCAAACCGGCAGACGCGTCGGTGAACGCATAAGACGCTATACTAGTGATACCCGTGGAAAGTTTAACGTAAACGAGCGATAAACAAGAGTTAAACGCTTGCTCTCCGATAGAAACGATATTGGGATTAACGGTAAAGTCGAGCGCGGTAAAACCGGTGCTTTGGAACGTTTTACCGGGAATACTCGAAGTTACGATACGCGAAAAGTCGAATTCTTTCAAAGCCGCGCAACCGTAGAAGGTGTCCGCTTCGCCGTTGACGTTTACCGCAAAAGCGTTGGCGTAATCGGCGGAGAATTCGCTGAGCATTTCGCAACCTTGGAACAAGCCTACGGGCAAATAGTATCTGCCGGACGCTTCTTCTATTTTACCGTTTATAACGGCTTTTTCCAAACTCCTACAATCGGCAAACGCATATTCGCCGAGCGATACGCCGTTGAACGCGATTTCCGTCAACGCGGAGCATCCGTAGAACGCTCTGTCGCGAATCGTGGAAACTTTATTCAAATCGACTTCCGCGAGATTTTTACAACCGTAGAACGCGCCTTCGTCGATTTGCGAAATCGAAGAATCGAAAGCAATCTCGGTAAGGTTACATTCGTTGGCGTTAGCGTCGCCCACCACGAAGAAACGTTCGGGTATCTGACCGCTGTATTGTTGTCCCTTATATTTGTAAGAACCGAAGTATTTGACGGTGTCCTCCGCCGTTACTACGGTTATCGCTTCGTTACGAGCGTTTCTCGCCTCGTTATTGTAGCCGAGCAATATTCCGCCGACGTAAATTACGTTATGAGAATCGAACCAGCCGTTATTTCTAAAATCGTCTAACGAGAGATTCGCTTTGCTATTAAAGCCCGCTACTTCGAATACGGAAAGTTTATCCACGCCTTTAAGCACGGTGTCGTTCCAGCCGTCGAGAGTCGCGTTTATTTTCAACGTTTCGAGCGCGGCGAAACCGGCGAACGCGTTGTTCGCGATTTGAGTAACCGGCTTGCCGCCGAGCGTTGCGGGAACGATGATTTCGGTAGCGTATCTGTAACCGCCTACTACGGTAACCGTCGCCTTTTCTTCAATCGTCTTGTAAATTAACTTGGATTCTTCGTCGTAACCGTACGCGCCGCCCTGTCCTTGCGTATAAACTTCCGCTCCGGTAAACGCCGTTTTTACCTTCGTAGCGTCATCGTCGCCTTTAACCACTACCGCGTAAACGGTGCCTGAACAAACGTTGTTTACCGCCGGACTATACGAGGAAACGTCGAATACGGCTACTACCGCGTAATCGAACGCCTTGGCGTCCACGACGAGCGCGGCGTTTTCTTTAGGTAACGCGACTTTATAAGAACCCGTCCTGTCGTTAGCGTAATAAATAAGCGTGTAGGTCGCGTCCGTCACGGTGTAAACCGCCGCTCCGTCGGCAAACAGTTTTTCGTTAGCCGCGTCGACTTCTACGGAAGAAAGAACGGTAAAGTTCGCTACGTCCGCGTCGAAAACAAAGGAAATTATTTTCGCGCCGAGGGTAATACTCTTTACTCCGTAAGAACCGCTGAGCGCGTTGAAGTTAAATTCGGCGGTTTCGGTCGCGTTCGCGCCGAGAGAAACTCTTTCGAGTTTTTCCATATTTCCGAGCGCGGCATTACCTAAACTCTTGACCATAGGCAAGTTCATTTCCGTAAACTCGGTGCCGTAGAAGGCTCTGTCCGCTACGGTTTCTATTTTTTCGAAAGAATCAATCGCTTCCGCTTCGGCGTTTTCGAACGCTTTCGCGGCGATTCCCGTCACGCTTTCGGGAATAGCGAGTTTTCCTAAGCCTTTAACGCCGTAGAAACATTCTTCGCTTATTACGCTGAACGTTCCCTTGAAGGTAAGGTCGTTGCCGGCAAAATCGGCGTTTCTGAACGCGCCCTCGCCGAGAGAAGTTACTTTCCCGAACGAGAGAGAGCCCATGATTTTTGCCGATTCGAACGCGCCGCTTTCGATGATTTCCATATCGGCGAAGTCGTAATTTCCGAAAATCGTCGCGCCGTTAAACGCGTTCGCTCCGATTTTACGCAAAGCGGGCGAAAGGCTTATTACGTCTTTACCTTGCAACGCGTCGGTATCGACGAACATTACCGGAAGAGCCTCTTCTTCTCCCGCGAGTTTATAAGCGGCGGGGATATAAATATTAACGTCCGACGCTCCGGTATAACCGGTAACGGCGAGAGCGTATTTCGTTACCGCTTCTTCGCCTTCTTGCTCGGCGGGAACGGTATAGGACACTTTCGTGTATTGGAGTCCGGGCGTGCTTCCGTTAAGTCTTACGGTAAACGTGAGGTCGGAAGTTCTTATCGTTCTCGCTTGATTTACGGTAACGCTCTCCTTCCTACCGTCCATAATTACGGTAATTTCGATAATTCCGCATCCGTCGAACAAATCGAACGCCGCGTTGCGCTCCGCGCTACTGTTCTCTTTAACGCCGTATATATCCGAGTGCCTATTGGCGGTAACGAGGTTTTCTTGATATTTTTTCTTGTCTTTTACTATTTTGTTAAGGAGGTCGTTAACGTAAACATAGGTAACGGGCGCGTCTATGGTCATCTCGTCCGCAACGGTAACGGTAAGCATGTACTTCTCGGACGGATTGCTCTTAAGCGACACTTCGTCGAAAATGAAATCGAATTTAACCGAAACGGTATCCTTCTTGTACACGGGTACGAACGCCACGGCGTTGCCGCTCGGAGAAGAAACTTCCCACGCCTTACCGGGTTCTACCGTAACTTCGGGCGCGGAACCGACCAACTTCCAACCGACGAACGTGTAACCTAAAATCGCGGGCGCGGTCGAAGGTAACGCGTAACTGTCGCCGGGGCGATGAACGGTCGTTTCGAGAGTCGCGCTCATATTTTCGTCTTTATAAACGGTAACGGTAATACCCGCGTCGCGGACTATGTAAACGAACGTCGTGTTCGCGGTAATCGTAGTAGAGCCGGTAGGCCTTGTTACGATTTCGTACTTCAAGCCTTTAATGTGTTCTTCCGCAAGCGCGAATTTCGTCTTACCGCTCGATTTGATACTGTTTATATCCGTGCCGTAAGTCACGACTTCGCTTAAAGACTCGATATATTTAACGTCGGTTTTGTTATCTTCAAAAGCATAGGCGAAAAGCACGGAGTAACTCTTGAACTTAGGCACCATATAAACGACGGTGTCTTCGGTTATCTTCGTCGGGAATTTTACCGACCAGGTATAACCGTCGAGTTCGGGGTACTTTTTAAGGTCGACTTTAACGTTGCTCGGGAAATTGACTTTCTCGCCGCCGTTAACTTCGGTAGAACCGAGCAATTCTTGCTTGTAGTCGAAAACTTTAATCGTATACTTCTCTTTGTTGACTTTGTAAGAAGCGGTAAGCGTAACGCTTTCGGTAACGTTATTCAAATCGTATTTCTTACCGTCGCTGTCAACCCACGCGTCGAAAGTCTGTCCCTCTACGAGCGGCGCGTCGGGAGGAGTAATAGAACCGCCTTTCTTCGCGTACTTCTTGGCGAGTTCGGTATTGGTAACTCTTTCGCGGAAAGTCACGCAAACCACTTCCGTGCCGTCTTCGACAAGTTCTACGTCGAGAGTCGCCGTCTTGCCGCCGTACTGCACGGTAAGGTGCTTTTCTCCGACGGTATTAATCGCCTCTCTCGATTCGGTAGTGAGCATCAACTTCGTGAGCGCGATTTTACCGGGAACGTCGTCGCCTTCGTAGGTAACGATGATTTTTATGCTGCCGATGTTTTCGGCAAACCCGCCTACGGTGTAGATACCGCCTTCCAAGGAAGCGGCGTCGACTTCGATCGACGCGACTTTCTTTTCGTTACACGCGGTAAACGCCGTCAACGAAAGGACGAGAAGCAAAACGAGCGCGAGTATAACGCCGACTGCTTTAACTCTTCTTCTGCCTGATGTTTTCATTGCAAAACCTCCAAATTCTTGCATTCATCTTTGCCCGCTTGTATATACGCACGTACACGCACACGCGAAAATACGCCGTACATAAAAGTAGTTATATAAATAATATCATATAAAACGCAATATTGCAATAGGCAAAAAAAATTTTCCCGCTCTTATTATCGGCAATTTCGTTTTTACTTCGAGGAAAAAATTTCCGCTTGAAAGTTAGCCGCTTAATACTTATTTTGTATTCTTAATATTTTACCAAAAAAAGAAGAAACGCTTCGCTTACGTTTCTTCAAAATATCGTCAAAATTTGCCAAATGAAAAAATAGCAAAACACGCTTTATTTAAGCGTTTACGCCTCGTCGTCGTCGAGCGTTAATTTTTTCTTTTTGGGATATTTTCTATATGTCTTTTTCATGCGGAAAGTTTGCGGCGGAACGTGTTCTTGAAGAATATTCACGATTTTTTGCCTTGTTTCCGTATCGAATTTATCCGCTTTGATATAATAGAAAACCGCCGCTTGCGCGTAAATATATATTACGTTCTTTCTAACCGCGATTTTATCTAAACGCTCGTAAAAATGCGTTTCTTCAAAAAGCGCTTTACCGTCGGAATTGTAATTAGTGACGACTATCGCGTTGTCTCTGAATTCGAGTTTTTGCCTTACGACGCCTTTTTTTATTACGTCTATCTTATACCCGCCTTTACCCGTCGCGACGAAGAGCAAAAAGGCGATAAAAATAATTACCACGCAAATACCGAACATAATCAGCATCGCTATCGTTCCCGACAAGAAATATAAGCCTATGCCTATGCCGAGAAGCAACGCAAGAAGTATAATCTCGCGCAAGCCGAAATACTTGCGCATATAGTACATATTCGCGCGAAAATATTCGTCCTTGTCGGCGCATATCTCTATCGTGAGATAGTCTTTTTCTCGGTTCTCTTCTTGTATCACGGGTTTATTGCTATTCATAACTTAATTATATTACCACATAAATTATAAAACTGTCAAGACAAATACCGTCGGAAGCGTGTGAGCAACGTACGCACGTTGCATCGCAACTTCGCGAATAAACCTTATTCTTTGATAAGTGAATAGTCGCGAATAAACTTTTATCTAAAAAAAAAGTTTACGGCAAAAATACGAAATTGTGGAAATGACACTTTTCACAATTTCCCCTTAGGGGGGATACAGTAAGGGGGAACGCCTTACGAACTTTACTCAACGAGCGAGGTACGAGAGAGTTCCTTATTAGTCGGTACCAAGGGGGAAACAAATGGAATTACACAAAGAAAGAGGTCGCGATAACGACCTCTTTTGACTGTAATGTAATGCCCCCTTGCGACTGGTACCGGAAGAAGCGTGTGACGCTTCACCCAAGTTACGCGAATAAGCCGTATACTTTAATAAGTATATACCCGCGAATAAACATTTATCTAAAAAAAGAAAAAAATTTACGGTATAATACGAAAATACGAAAACGACGCTTTTTGTATTTTCCCCTTAGGGGGATACAGTAAGGGGGAACGCCTTAC
>CAKRAY010000085.1 GCA_934296355.1 uncultured Clostridia bacterium | reverse complement strand
AGTACAGTCCGATAAAAAATGCGACTAAAAAAGGCGTTAATTAGCAAAAAACGCTTGCGCATAAGATTAAAATATGTTATTATAACTACGCTTTAAGGCTCCTTGGTCAAGCGGTTAAGACTCCGCCCTCTCACGGCGGCTACAGGAGTTCGAATCTCCTAGGAGTCACCAAAATAAGACGTTACTTTTTGTAGCGTCTTTTTTACATTTTTTAAATTATTAAAATATTGAAATAATATGCTAAGATGAAATAATATGCTAAGACAGTATTTGACAATATCTTTGATATTGTGATAATATATATAAAATCACATTTTATGAGGCATTTATGTCAGACAATTACAATCACAAAACAATAGAAAAGAAGTGGCAAAAATATTGGTATGAAAATAATGTTTTCACCGCAAAAGAAGACCCGAGCAAGAAAAAATTTTACGGCCTAATCGAGTTTCCATATCCCAGCGGCGTAGGTATGCACGTAGGGCATATAAGAGCATACATGAGTATGGAAGTGATTGCTCGTAAAAAGCGAATGGAAGGTTATAGCGTATTGTTTCCTATCGGCTACGACGCATTCGGTTTGCCGACCGAAAACTATGCAATGAAAGTAAAGCAACATCCAAGAATAATTACCGACCAAAATATAAGTAATTTCGATAAGCAACTTCATAGCGTAGGCTTTTCTTTTAACTACGAAAGAGCGATTGATACCACCGATCCTAAATACTACCATTGGACGCAATGGATTTTCTTGCAAATGTTTAAGAGGGGCTTGGCTTATAAATCCAAGACGATGGTAAACTTTTGCCCCACTTGTAAAGTCGTATTGGCAAACGAGGAAAGTCAGAACGGCGTTTGCGATCGTTGCGGAAGCGAAGTTATACAAAAAGAAAAAGACGTATGGTTTTTAAGAATCAGAAACTATGCGGAGAGATTATTGAGAAATCTTGATAAGGTAGATTATCTTGACAGAATAAAAACGGAACAAATCAACTGGATTGGAAAATCCACCGGCGCGGAAGTTACGTTTAAGGTAACGGACGGCAAAGAAAACTACGATTTAGTAGTGTATACAACTCGTCCGGATACCATTTACGGCGCTACGTTCTTGGTTGTCAGTCCGGAACATCCTATGTTAAAGAAGTTCGAACAATCCATACTTAATATAGACGGATTGCATGACTATCAAAAACAGGCTTTGCTAAAAAAAGAATTCGAAAGAGTTCAAATGAATAAAGAAAAAACCGGTATAAGAGTAGAAGGCATCATGGCGACTAATCCCATAACCGGCGAAGAAATACCCGTTTTCAGCGCGGATTACGTTATGATGGATTACGGCACGGGCGCAATTATGGCTGTTCCTGCACACGATACGAGAGATTATGAGTTTGCGAAAAAATTCGGTTTGCCTATAATCGAAGTTATTAAAGGCGACGTCGATATTAACGTAGAACCATATATTGCTAAAGATGGCGGCGAAATGATAAACAGCGGTATCGTAAACGGTTTGACAGTCAAACAAGCAATTCCTAAAATGATTGAATATATGGAAAAAATCGGCGTAGGAAAGCCTAAAACCGATTACAAAATGAAAGATTGGGCGTTCAATCGTCAACGTTATTGGGGAGAGCCTATACCGATAATAAACTGTCCTAAATGCGGGCAAGTTCCTTTACAAGAAAGCGAGTTGCCGCTTATTTTGCCCGAATTAAAAGACTTTACGCCTACCGATGACGCTACCAGTCCCTTGAATAAACTTCCCGAGTGGGTTAACGTTAAGTGTCCGTGTTGCGGTGGCGACGCGAAAAGAGAAACCGACACAATGCCGCAATGGGCGGGAAGCAGTTGGTATTTCCTTAGATATATGAGTCCGAACTGCGATACCGCGGTGGTAGACAAGAGAGCGAACCATTACTGGAAACAAGTGGATTGGTATAACGGCGGAATGGAACACGTTACCAGACACCTTATATATAGTAGATTTTGGAATATGTTCCTATACGATATAGGCGTGGTGGAAGAAGAAGAACCTTATTTAAGACGCACGGCGCAAGGGCTTATTCTCGGCACGGACGGAGAAAAAATGAGTAAGTCAAGGGGTAACGTAGTTAACCCCGACGACGTAATCGAGGAGTTTGGCGCCGATACTTTAAGAACGTTTATAATGTTTATAGGCGATTACGAAAGACCCAGCCCGTGGTCAACGGAAGGCGCAAAGGGATGTTATAGATTCCTTAACAGAGTATGGAATCTTATGGACATGCTTAAAGAAACAAAAACAGACGATATCAATATGTCGGCAGTTATAAAGAAAGTCTCCGACGATTATGAAACCGCTAAGTTTAATACGGCAATAGCGCAACTAATGGGCGCGCTCAATCAATTTTATGCGCGCGGTTTGATAACCGTGAAAGAACTGAGCACGTTCGTAAAACTCTTATATCCCGTCGCGCCGCATATTGCCAGTGAAATTTACGAACGAATATGCAACGGGGCGAAAATCGAAGAATCGACTTGGCCGACATACAACGAAGAGGATTTAATACAAAACGAAGTGGAAATACCTATTCAAATTAACGGAAAACTTAGAGGAAAAATCGTAGTAAATAAGGATTCTTCCGAAGCGGAAGTCATAGACCTTGTTAAAGCGAATACGGATATTTTGAACGGAAAACAAATAATTAAGGTTATTTACGTTAAAGGTAGAATTCTCAATATCGTTGCAAAATAAAGATTAAAAAAATAAATAAAAAATATTTATTTTAAAAAAGAAAAATTGAGAATAATATATCATAAAAAAATAGTTGCAATAATTAAAAAAAGAGATTAAAATATAAATAGAAAAAAATTCCATTAGGAGGATAAATACAATGGCAAAAGTAAAAATTGGTATTAACGGTTTCGGAAGAATCGGACGTTTAGTATTCCGTGCTTGCTGCGCAAGAAACGACGTTAAAGTCGTAGGTATAAACGACCCGTTCATTGACGTAAACTATATGGCTTATATGCTTAAATATGATAGCGTACACGGTCAGTTTAATGGTAAAATCGAAGTAGAAGACGGTAAACTCGTTGTCAACGGCAACGCTGTAACCATCTTTGCTGAAAAAGATCCCGCGAACATTAACTGGAAATCCTGTGGTGCTAAATATATCGCTGAAGCGACCGGTGTATTTACTACTGTAGATCTCGCGAAAGTTCACATTAAGAACGGCGGCGCTAAGAAGGTTGTTATAACCGCACCCAGCAAGGACGCTCCTATGTTTGTATGCGGCGTAAACCTTGACAAATATGACAAAAAGATGAAAGTTGTAAGTAACGCATCTTGCACGACGAACTGTCTTGCTCCTTTAGCAAAAGTTATCAACGATAACTTTGGTATCGTAGAAGGTTTAATGACCACCGTTCATGCTACCACCGCTACGCAAAAGACCGTTGACGGACCCAGCAAGAAAGACTGGAGAGGCGGACGTGGCGCAGGCGCTAACATCATTCCTTCCTCCACCGGCGCCGCAAAGGCAGTTGGAAAGGTTATTCCCGAACTTAACGGCAAATTGACCGGTATGGCTTTCCGTGTACCTACGCCGGACGTAAGCGTTGTCGATTTAACCGTAAGACTCGAAAAGAGCGCTACCTATGAAGAAGTTAAAGCGGCTATTAAATTGGCAAGCGAAACCACGTTAAAGGGTATTCTCGGATATACCGAAGACGCTGTAGTAAGCACCGATTTCGTTTCCGATCCCAGAACGAGCATCTTCGATGCCAGTGCAGGAATCGCGCTTAACGGTAACTTTATGAAACTTATCAGCTGGTATGACAACGAATGGGGTTACAGCAACAAGGTGGTTGATCTTATCGTTCACATGAGCAAAGTTGATAAAATGTAAGTTTTTAACTTAGAGGTATTAACTAATAAAAAACACTCGTTGCAAGACGAGTGTTTTTTTGTGTGTTTTTTTGTCGGTTATGAGAATTGACGCGACTAAACAAGCAACATTGACTTAGTAAAGCACTGCGTACGGTTGATAAGATTCAGCGTTCCTTGCGCTTGCCAGTCGAGTTTTATAAGAAAACGCAAACGTTTATCCACCTTATTTATGTCCGAATAGCGAACAAGAACGTTAGCGCAAAAGTTATTAAGTTCCGTAAGGATGTCCTTGCGAAGTTTGTTTAGACTTAATACATATACGTGGGGAGGGCATGCGACGGCGTCTTTATACATTTGCTTGGTTATATCGAATAATGTATATAAAGAGATTCTTTTGATTCTGGACATAGTGTATTTTTTTGTTTTTGCTTTTTCCAAAAATTCATCGAAAGTGACGGATTCTCCGGCTGCAATTTTTAATCTGTTATGTAAGCCTCCGTCCGAGTCTACGTCATAATAGTCTGCCAATGCGTAGCCGTTTACCGATTTCATTTTGAATAGGCATAAATCGTTAAGAGCAAGTCCGTCGCTTTTTATTTCGGTAAGATAGTTATAGCAATATGGATGAACGTGTTGTTTTACTTCGTCAAAGCGTTCGCGACGTAATGCTAAGCGAATAGCGCTTGCGGAAGGATATTCGCAATCCATTGAGTCTGAATTGTAATCTTCGGCTCTTTTTACGGTGTGCAGTTTCACGTTCAATCCAAGCTTTCGTATTGCTTTTATGTACGCGAGAGCAAGCGTATTATTGGGTGAATCGGCGATATCTTTTATATCGGCAAATTTAGGGTTTTGTGCGCAAAACTCTTTCATAGCAAGGCTTACCGATTTTGGGTAAGAATATCCTAAATCTTGATATTTAGCTAATAATTGTTTATATTCAATGGGTTCGTTTTCAAAGAAGTCAACCGTTTTATTTAATAAATCGATATTGCCACATTCGCTACCGAAACTTAAGTATTCTACGTGAGGCAATGCCGACATGGTTTTTATCGCGCCGTATGCGAAATTATCGGCAGGCGAGATAGCGTAGATTAAGGGTAGCTCGACAACCATGTCAGCGCCGAGCCTTGTTGCTACTTCTGCGCGTTGGTATTTGTCGAGAATGGCGGCGTCACCGCGCTGAGTGAAACTTCCGCTCATTATACAAATTACGGTATCGGCGCCGGTTTCTTCGCGGGCGATACGTAGATGTTTTAGGTGACCGTTAGTGAACGGATTATATTCGCAAATAATAACAGTTGTTTTCATTATAAAAACCCGTAGTTCCTTATTAATACTTGATTTTTTATTTAAAAGTAAATATAATATGTATGTTAGTTTAATTATAATATAGATTAATAGAAAAATAAAGCATTATTAAAAAAGTTTTGGAGGATAACATGTCTAAATTGATGGATTCTATTTATAGTAAGGCAAAAACATTGGGTAAACATATAGTTTTGGCAGAAGGTGAAGAAGAAAGAATTATAAACGCAGCGAAAGCGGTTACCGAAAGGGGCATAGCAAAAATTACGTTAATCGGCAGAAAAGACGTAATCATGTCTAAAGCAGGTACGCTTGACGGCATAGATATAATAGATCCCACTACCGATAAAAGAACGGAAGAATATATAAGTCTTCTTTATGAATTAAGAAAAGCCAAAGGTATGACTGAAGAAAAAGCAAGAAGTCTTGTTATGGGCGATAACTTATATTACGGCGCGCTTATGGTTAAAGCGGGTCATGTGGACGGTATGGTGGCCGGCTCCATTAGATCTACCGGAGACGTGCTTCGTCCGGCGTTACAAATAATTAAAACGAAGCCGGGAGTTAGCACCGTAAGCAGTTGCTTCATTATGTCTATGCCCGAGAATTCGGTGGGAAGCAAATACGGTCAAAACGGAGTTTTGGTTTTTGGAGATTGCGCGGTTAATATTTTACCTTCCGCCGAACAACTTGCAGATATTGCGATTGCAAGTTCTGATAGCGCCGTTAGAATTGCAGGAATAAAAGAACCCAAGGTTGCTTTGTTGAGTTTCAGCACTAAGGGTAGCGCAAAACACGAGAATGTAGATAAAGTAACGACCGCATTGCAAATTGTGAAAGAAAAGGCGCCTGACCTATGTGTGGACGGAGAATTACAAACCGACGCCGCTCTTGTAGAAAGCGTCGGAAAACTTAAAGCGCCCGGTAGCGCTGTTGCCGGTCACGCGAACGTTCTTATTTTCCCCGACCTTCAAGCGGGTAACATAGGCTACAAATTAGTTCAAAGATTGGCCGGAGCCGAAGCGATAGGTCCGGTATGTCAAGGCTTTGCGAAACCCGTTAACGATTTAAGTCGCGGTTGTTCGGTAGAGGACGTAGTTGGCGT
Organism: uncultured Clostridia bacterium; assembly: GCA_934296355.1. Taxonomy (GTDB): domain Bacteria; phylum Bacillota; class Clostridia; order Christensenellales; family DTU072; genus CAG-1782. Next base: position 99 of record CAKRAY010000085.1, on the reverse strand, counting down.
AGTAGCCGTGACGGCATTGCAGTGCTAAGCAAATAAGGAGAATATAAAGATGAAGGTATTGGTAATTAACGGCGGTAGCAGTTCGTTGAAATATCAAGC
>CAKRAY010000084.1 GCA_934296355.1 uncultured Clostridia bacterium | reverse complement strand
TTCCGTATTGCGCGTAAGTGTGGGTAACGAAAGTGGATTGCGACGGGCAAGCGCAGGTTTTTTTCGAGAATCTCGACGAATTGCCGAATTGGACTTGCATTAAGGAAAGCGAACCGGTAGACGATAACGGATATACTGTTCGATTTACCGTTTACAAGAATAACGTTATTGCCGATAGAGGAGTTAACAAATGAAAAAGATAACGATGACTACGCCGTTAGTTGAATTAGACGGCGACGAAATGACGAGAATTTTATGGAAAAAAATAAAAGATGCGCTAATCTTACCTTACGTTGAACTAAAAACGGAATATTACGACTTAGGACTGGTTAATAGGGAAAAAACGCAAGATTTAGTGACCAAACAAAGCGCAGAAGCGATTAAAAAGTATGGAGTAGGCGTAAAGTGCGCAACGATAACGCCGAATGCGCAGCGCGTGAAAGAGTATAATTTGACCTCTATGTGGAAATCTCCGAACGGCACGATTCGCTCTGCTTTGGACGGGACGGTTTTCAGAGCGCCCATTATTGTAAAGGGACTGAAAGTTTTAGTACCGACGTGGACGAGTCCGATTGTTATTGCAAGACACGCTTACGGTGACGTATATAGCGGAGTAGAAGGCTACGTAGCAAACGAGGGCGTAGCAAAACTCGTGTTGCCGAACGGCGAAGAAAAGGTGATTTTCGATTTTAAAGGACCCGGTATAGTGCAAACGATGCATAACACAGACAAAAGTATTGCGAGTTTTGCAAGGTGCTGTATGAATTATGCATTGGATTGCAAAAAAGACCTTTGGTTTAGCGCGAAAGATACGATAAGTAAGATTTACGACCACCGATTCAAGGACGTTTTTCAAGCAATCTACGATAATGAATATAAAGATAAGTTTGAAGCGGCGGGAATAACGTATTTCTATACTTTAATCGACGACGCCGTAAGTAGAATTATGAAAAGTAACGGCGGAATGATTTGGGCTTGCAAAAATTACGACGGCGACGTAATGAGCGATATGATTGCCACGGCGTTCGGTTCGCTGGCAATGATGACTTCGGTATTGGTAAGTCCCGACGGTAAATACGAATACGAGGCCGCGCACGGAACAGTCACAAGGCATTATTATAAATATATTAACGGAGAAAAAACATCCACCAACCCTATCGCAACCATATTTGCCTGGACCGGCGCGTTGCGAAAAAGAGGAGAGTTAGACGGACTGAACGACTTATGCGGTTTCGCCGATAACTTAGAAAAAGCATGCTTGCAATGTATAAAGGACGGAATAATGACAAAAGACTTGGCTGTTAATTATAACGGCGAAGCCAAAGCGGTGGACAGCGACGAGTTTCTAACGGAAATAAATGAGAGATTGAAAGCGTTATATGCAGATTAAAAGATTCGAAGTAGGGTATTTACGAACCAATTGCTACGTTATAACCGAAGATAACTATGACTTCGCCGTACTTATAGACGTTGGCGGCGGTTACAACAAAATAAATGAATATCTTAATTCGATAAATAAAAAACCTAAATATATACTTCTTACGCACGGACATTTCGACCATATTTTAGATTTGTCAAAATGGCTGAATAACGATGGCGTCGAAGTTTTTATTCATAAAAAGGATGCGGAGATGCTCGAAGGAAAGAATAACCTCGCAAAAGAGTTCGGATTGAACGTGCCGTGCGTTTACGATTATAATACTGTGGAAGACGGCGAGAGAATAAATTGCGGATTTTGCGTTTTTACCGTTATGCATACTCCCGGACATACGCCGGGAAGCAGTTGTTTCGTTACGGGAAATTACATTTTTTCGGGTGATACTTTATTTTATCACAGTTTCGGAAATACCGGATTCCCGGGCGGCAATTTTGAAGATATGATTTCATCGCTGAAAAAACTTTTATCAATAAGCGGGGATGAAACGGTTTATCCGGGGCACGGCGAGGAGACCACGTTGGCAGAAGAAAGAGCGTTTAATAAAGTATGGAAAGAGTAACGCTAAGACTGATTTTTGATAGAGTAGACTACCTAAACGACGTTGCGGAGATACCGCGCGCGTTCTCTCCGTATTTGCATATTGACGAAGAATCCGAAAATTATTTAGAATGGCATTTTTCACAACTCGACAATAATTTCTCAATAAATATATCAAGCAGTATTTGGGAAAGTAAAAACTTTTGCACAACCGTTAAGGCGGCCGATTTTACCGAGTATAAGAGAATTACAAAACGTTTCATAAAGAACAGTTTGTATGTTTATTTGTCCGACGTATTACATATTAGCCTGCCTTATGGAAGTCTTACAGGGGTTCGCCCAACTAAGATGTATTACGAATTAAGTAAAAATTTAGCAGACGTTAAGTCGTATTTGTGTGAAAATCTTTTTGTTTCGCCCAAAAAAGCACAGTTGATTGAAAACTGCGTTAGCAATCAAAAAAACGTAATAAATACCGACCCGAAAACCGTCGGAGTTTTCTTAAATATTCCGTTTTGTCCGTCACGTTGTTCATATTGTTCTTTTATAAGCACCGAAGTATTTCGTATAAGAAAAGAATTGCCTTTATACGTCGAATGTGTAAAAAAAGAATTAAATGTGCTGAGCGAAATATTACAAAAAAACGGTTTTTCCGTCGGTTCGATTTATGTCGGCGGCGGCACGCCTACTTGCATCGGCGCAGATAATCTTTCCGAATTCTTGAAATACTTAAAGGACTTCGGATGTGAGTTTACGGTTGAAGCCGGCAGACCGGACACGATAAGCGAAGATTACATTAAAGCGTTCTCCGTTAGCAATGTTACCAGAATTAGCGTTAATCCTCAAACCTTCAAACAAAGTACGTTGGATTTAATCGGAAGGAAGCATACTTTAGACGATGTGTATCGTTGTTTCGAGTTATTAAGGAACACTGATTTTTCAATCAACACCGACTTGATTGCGGGGCTTCCGGAAGAATCATACGATGATTTTTGCGATTCGATACGAAAAGCGATAGCTTTATCTCCCGATAATATTACCGTTCACGCGCTAAGCCTTAAGCGCGGCTCGGTTATGACCTTAAACGGCGACGAAAAGAAGGAATTCGGTTTAACGAGCGCGATGATTGAATCCGCTTACGAACTTTTAAGCGAAGCGGGATTTTTGCCTTATTACATGTATCGACAAAAAAATACTGCCGATAATTTGGAAAATACCGGATATTGCAAACCGGGTAAGCAATGTAAGTACAATGTGGATATGATGGAAGAAGCCGCCGGTATTATCGCTTTCGGAGCGGGCGCTATGAGTAAACTTATAGTCGGCAACAGGATAGAAAGGCTGTCTAATCCCAAGGGGCTTAGAGAGTATTGCGAAAGAATCGACGATATAGTAGAAAAAAAACGGGCGTTCTTTGGTATTTAGTTCTTTGAGGCTATTGATTTTTATTTTTTTATATGCTATATTTATTTTATATATTTTATAAATATGGTGATTCGCATGAAAAGATTTCTTTTGGTTCTATTGATTCTTATTATAGGAGTTAGTTGCGTTATTTTCTCGTCTTGCGAAAATAAAGACAAGGGAAATTCCGAAGTAAGCATTATAAAGGTCGAAGCCTTAGAAGATACCGTTCCCGATTCGGTGTCTGTTAACGAAATAGACGTTACCAAAATTAAACTTAGAATCACATATAGCGATCAAACGACAAAAGACGTCTATTTATCCGAAGATATGTTGACTGCCGAAAGCCGCGCTATGTTGTCCGTTGAAGGTACGCATGTTTTGACCGCCGTTTACGAAGGGAAAGCGGTCAAGTTTTTCGTTAAATTGAAAAAAGCGGAAGAAGTAAAATATAAACTCTCGATTTACGGCGGACTACCGGTATCGGTTAACGGCAAAAAATTGACCGGGGTTACCGTCAACGCCGGAGACCATTACGAAGGAAGTTTTTCCGTAGGAGACGAGGTTGTTATCGCTTGGATCGACGACGGTTTTATATTTTCACATTGGACGGCTAACGACGCCAAAGTCGGCACGGAGAGTAGGATAGGCGTGATTATGAACGCCGACTACGTATATAGAGCGTTTTCCACTTCTCAACCCAGTACGGTTTCCTTCGAAACTTTTTGTGACCAAAATATCGATTCGATTACCGTCGATAAAGTTTACGGCAATGAAATAAAAACGATTTTTAGAGACGATTATGTTTTTGTAGGTTGGACCACGGATCAAATAAGTCTCGATCAGTCGTTGAATAATTATGACCGCAATATGGTAACGTTTCCTTTCGAAGTAACGCGCGACATTGTCTTTTACGCCGTGTGGAAGCCGCTCGGCATCAAGTACGTCGAGTGCGATGGCGGTTACGCCGTTTCCGGATACGACGGTTATGCGACGGAACTGATTATTCCCGACGTCTATAACTCAAAAAACGTCAAAAAAATCGAAAAAAACGCGTTTAACGGCGATAACATTCGCGATTTGTCAAAAATTACCATTGGAAACAACATAGAAGAAATCGAAGAGGGCGCATTTGCCGATTTGATTAGATTAAAAGAGTTTGCGGTTAAAGAAGGTAACGTCGCGTATCTAACCGTCGACGGCGTTTTATACGACGCGAACAAGAAGACTCTCGTAGCATATCCCGCTTTTAAGCCTTTGACGAGTTACGCTGTCGACGAAAATGTGGAAACCGTATCGGCGTTTGCATTCAAAGACGCAATGCTCGGAGCCGTTATTCTCGACTCGCGTCTTGTCGAATTGCGTCGCGGATGTTTCGATAGCGCGCATTTAGACTATATCGATTTTTCGAATGTTTCGCCGGTAAGTCTTAATATTACGGCAAAAATATTTAACGACAATCTAAGCAAGATTTATCTAAGGCAGGAATTAAAAAACTCTTTCGTCGGGTTGCTTCCGATAATTGCCGATGTTAAAAACAAAATAATAACGGATAGCGAGGAATTAACGAGATTTTTTACCTATACGCGCGTTGAAACGGACGGATATCACTCTACCACGCTATGTAGAATTATAGAAAACCCGAATTTTGACGAAAAGGGCGAGGTTGCCGAAATAATAGCAGGTGATCGTAATCTAAAAGTAACGACTATACCCAACAAAATTACGGTAGATAACGAATTAGGCGAACAAATCACTTATAAAATCGTCTCGGTGGGCGACTATTGCTATAAGAATTGCGCGTATTTATCCGACGTTGTTTTGCCTTATTCCACCAATATTGAACGAATCGGCTCCGGGGCGTTCGACGATACCGTTTGGTTACAAAGCAAAAGTGAAAAATATATCGCGGTGAACGGAGTATTCTATAAATATTTCGGTAAACAAAAAGAGTTCGCGTTGCCTACAGGCGTAAGCAAAATTGCGGAAGGCGCGTTTAGCGGCAACGAATATTTGGTTCATTTGAACATCGGAGAGAATACCACCTTACGACATGTTTGCGCATACGCTTTTTATAATTGCTTTAACTTTAAGGGCTTTATTTGCGAAGCGAACGCGGACGGAGACGGCGTTTATATAAAAGGCGAAGTCAGAGATATCGGCGCGTTTGCGTTCTACAATACCGCGATAACGAGAATTCGTTTACAAGAAGTAACCAATATTTCACAAAACAACCTTTCGTCAATCGGAGAGTACGCTTTTGCGGAATGTCGTTACCTTAATTACGTCGAATTAGGCGAAGCGACGAGCGTAATAGCAAACAACGCTTTTTTAAATTCGTATTGCATAGAAAAGTTTTCGCTAAAAGCGTCTAATCCGTTTTTTGAAGTTTTCGACGGAATTCTTTATAAAAAATCGGGTAACGAATACGCTTTGTTTAATTATCCCGCAGGGCGTATGGACAGCGTATTTAATCCGGTCGAGGCCGCTTCGTATAAAGAAAACGTAACGATAAGAGAATTGGACGAAAATACACCCGTTCAAGAATCGAGCGTTTGCGTAGGTTCTATCAGATATAACGGCGGATCGTACGACGTTTACGTTCGCGCGGACGCCAACGGCGAAAAGCAGTATTATTTTGAACTTGAAAGCAGGATACGCACTCTTTACGGAAATCCCGCAAGCGGAATGTATTTCTATAACAACGTTAAAGTAACCGCTATCGAAGAGTATGCGTTATATCACAGTAATATCGCGGCTTTATTTATACCGTCGGCTATAAAACGTATTTCCGACGACTCAATATACATACCGGGTCTGAATTACGTTCGTTTTGAGGGAATACCCGCCATAAATTTTACTCCGTTTATGAATAGCGGCGTGGACTTCGTCGTTATCGAAGAACAATATATAGCCGACTTTTTCCCGAGCGACCAAGCGATTATAAATAAGTACTTTAGATCGGCGGATTCCGATTTACCGAGATACTTCTACGGAAAAAGCGAAGGCGAAGACGAGATTGACAAAGAAATACTTTATTCTTACGAAAACGAAACTTTGAAAGTAGCGCGC
>CAKRAY010000083.1 GCA_934296355.1 uncultured Clostridia bacterium | reverse complement strand
TTCATATTAAATGAAATTGGAGGTACTCATGTCACAGTCGGTTACGATAAAGAGTAATAAATATGGAATCAATCTTATTTTAAGTCCGGAGGCAGCGTTCGATGAGCTGTTGGAGGCAATTATTGAAAAGTTTAAGGCATCCGCCAATTTTTTTAAAAACGCAAAGCTGGCCATTTCGTTTGAAGGAAGGCAGCTTTCAGATGATGAGCAGCAGCAGATTATTGCGGCAATCGAGGAAAATACCACGATAGAGATTTTGTGCGTGGTTGAAAACGGCACAAGGCAGGAAAGAACTTACGCCGACAGCGCTAGCAGAGTGACGACGAATAGGGGTTGTAGCGCTTGCGACGTCTGTTACGGCTTGATGTGCGCGGATTGTTGTTGCGAATGTTTGGGCGGCGACTTAATTAGTTGCTGTTAATAAAATGCGTAAACAGATAGGTAAGGACATCGGGGCGCGCGTCGCTCTCGCGGGTATAGGCGCGGCTTTTTCGCTCGTGTGCGTAACGCTTTCGTACTTTGTCAGCGTTATGTCGCTTACCTTTACCGTTTTAACCGCGGTAGGCATAATGATTCCGCTAAGCAAAAATTATTATAGAGAAGCGATTCTCGCTTCGATTGTAGTAGGCGTGGCGGGATTTTTTATAGCAAATTTACGCATAATACCGTTTTTACTGGCAAGCGGTCTATACGTCGTTTTAAGCGTTTTTTTGCACAACAAAAAAGTGAATCAAATTATAACGTTCGTTGCCAAAATCGCGTATTCTTGTTTAGTGTTTTTTATATGCTATAAACTAATTAACGTCATCAGCGTGGACGTTTCTAAAATCTCGTTTTTAGCGAATTTTAATCAAACGGGTTTGTACGCGGTATTGAACCTTGTTTTCAGTTTAGCCTTTATTCTTTACGATTTCCTATTGATAAAAGGGTACGAATATTCAAAAACGATTATAAACAAAATAATTAAGCCGAAAAACAACGATTAACCGAGATTGAACGATAGTTCGTTAAAAAGTTGTTGTTCGGTAACTTTTTCCGACAAAGATTTTTCGTTTTCGGCTGTCGCTTTGACTGCGGAAAATAAAACTTCGTTAATATAATCGTTCGCAATCGCATAATATTTTTCTTTGCCTTTTCGAGTAGAAGTGACGATTTTTCTGTCTTTCAAAATTCTAAGTTGATGCGAAATAGTGCTTTGATTTAATTGAAGGGCGCGGGAAATATCGTTTACGTTCAGTTCCGACACCGACAACATTATAAGGATTCTTATGCGAGTTTCGTGAGAGAATACGGCAAAGAACTCGCCGACGTTTTTTACCGCGTTTTCCGACGGCATATACTGAGAAAGTAAAGTTTCCATTGTCATATTTTATATGCTCCTTTGATAAAATGTTATTATGAGAATATCATAAATCGTTTTTCTTGTTGAAAAATGACGTTTTTTAGAATAAAAGAGAGATTTTTGGAGAAAAAATATGTTTGACAGTTTACCTTTGTTGTTATTGTTGATACTAAGCGGCGGACTTGGTACGGGAAGCGGTTGTCCTTCCGACTCCGGTTGCGAGAGCAATAAAAACAATCTCGCTATGTGTTTATGTCTGTTGTTGCTGTCCGGATGCGGCAGTTGTAATGGTGGCAACAACATAATTTAAACACAATTTATATTGAAAAACATTCCGTTTCATAGTATAATGTAAAAAGTCATTAGATATAAAACGGAGGTAAAAAATATGGTTGATTTCGGCAACGACTGGAACGAGGTTTTGCGCGGGGAGTTCGACAAGCCTTATTATAAGGAGTTACGGGAATTCCTAAAAAAAGAATACTCTACGCAAACCGTCTATCCGTCCATGTACGATATATTCAACGCGCTGAAAGCGACCGCGTATAAGGACGTAAAAGCCGTCATCATCGGACAGGACCCGTACCATCAGCCCGGGCAGGCTCACGGTATGTGCTTTTCCGTACGTCCCGGCGTTCCGTTACCGCCTTCGTTAAAAAATATATACAAAGAATTATATAGCGATTTAGGCATCCGAAACAGCAACAACGGATACCTTTTAGGCTGGGCACAACAAGGCGTACTACTGCTTAACACTTTACTGACGGTAAGGGAAGGATGTCCTATGTCGCATAAGGGAGTAGGCTGGGAAACCTTTACCGACGACGTTTTGAAAAAACTCAACGAACGCGAGGACCCGATAGTTTTCATATTGTGGGGCAATCCCGCTAAGAAGAAAGCGGAGATTATCACCAATCCCAAGCATTATAAAATTTCTTCCGCGCACCCGTCGCCGCTTTCCGCGTCGTACGGATTTTTCGGAAGCAAACCTTTCTCGAAAACCAACGCCATTTTGACTTCGCTCGGTAAAACTCCAATAGATTGGCAATTATAACGAGGCGCGTTAAAGCGTATTCAGACAAATTTCCGTCCGTCGGGTTTCGGTAAAACGGCAATAAAAAGCAATATCTTGATTAGACGAAAAAAGGTATTGCTTTTTTTATACTTATAAAGTATAATTAATTTATTAAAAATTAAAAGATTTCGGAGTAGTCTGTCTTTATGAAAAAAATCAACGTCATAATCTTGATTATGATTTTAGCGGCGCTTACGACCTTGGTCGCATGCACGCCCGATATTTCCTATGCCGATCCGAAAGTCGTTTCTTTGACCGTAACCGGCATTACGAAAACGGACTATATTTGTTCCGACGTCCTCAACATAGAAAACGCGGAAGTTATCGCCACCTACGATAACGGAAAAACCGAGAGAGTACCGTTGACCAAGGATATGCTCGACCCGACGAGTTACGATATGAGCGCGCCGGGAGAATATAACGTAATCGTGAACTATGGCGGAGTGAGTACTTCGTTTGCGATACGTTTGACCGAATGGAAATTTCTCGGCGTAAGTCTTCTTTCCGAACCGTACGTAAAAGACTATATCGTCGGCGAAGAAGTAGATACCACGGGCGCGACCGTTCTTTGTACGTTCGAGGGCGACAAGCAAGTAACCTATGACGTAAAAAAAGACGATTTGCAAGATTACGATAACGAAACCGTGGGCGTCGTGACCGTCAAGTTTACTTATTACGGCGTGGAACTGTCTTTCGACGTCGAATTCCACGAAAAAACGCCGACCGCAATAGACGTAATCGACGACGCGTCCGAGAATTTCGTTTACGAAAACTTATCCGATAGATTCGATATGAGCGGTATGACCGTAAGAGTCGCGTTCGATAACGGGCAATCGCCTATTTATAACGTCACGGAGCATAAAGATGATTTTATCTATATGATAGACGACTCGCCGATCGTCGACCCGTCGAAAAAAGAAAAAACCGTCAAAGCAAAACTCATGTACGCGCCCGCAACGTACAGTACGGTGTACAGATACGTTTATTACGGCAAGACTTCTTTGAAAGTAGGCGACGTCGTTAAACCGGGACAAGAAATCGCCGGCAACAAACTTGATCGCGACGGACAGGAAATAACGCTAAGTTCCGTTAAGAGTAAGAGTTACGGAACGATTAAATCGATTACCCGCGGCGATAACGGAAGTAGCGTAATGATAATCGATACGGCTATACAGTATCGCCTTACCGAGGTGTTTGTAAAAGTCGGCGAAATCGTCACGCCGAAAGACCCGGATAATTATTTAGGAAAATATGCCTCCGAACTCGTTAAACCCACGGGCGGCGGAGTCGTGGAGAGCGTGGTAAACGGCGTAGTCGTAGTAAGAACCGCTCCCACTTGTTATTTTGATTGCATAGTAAAGAAAAGAGGCTTTTCGTATATGGAAATCACGCAAAAGCCGTCTCCCGAGAAGTTTTTCGAAACCACGGATATAAACAATATAATTCAAGGCGATACCCTTAACCGTTCTACCGGCAAGGTCAGGGTACATTACGACGACGAAAGTTACGAAGACTTTCTTATGAGCGAAGAAAATCATATAAGAATCGTCAACGCGGGCGTGGATTCCGTCAACGCGACTTTGGATATAAGCGAAGCGGGCAGACACGAATTGTGGATTTGCTACGGCGGCGTTTTGGAAAACAGAGTTTCTATGTACGTCAGAGTTACGGGTAAATATCCCGTCGGCTTGGTAATCGACGAAACGACCAACGTTATTTCGGGTAGAGAGTTCTATTTCGGAGATACCGTTTCGATAGTCGGTATGAAATATTACGTCGTGTATAACAACGAAACGCAAAGCGAACCGGAGCAACTTACGGAAGATATGATTGTGGAAGGCGAAGGCTTCGGATTATATTGCTCTCCCGCCAAAGCGTCGTATACCACGTCGATACGTTTTTGTTTGCCCCCCAAATATAAAATCATGATTCCCGAGGAACTAAAAAACACTCTCGACCCGCAAAGCGCGACGTTTAATTATACCGTTAGTCCGCAACCGATAGTGGGTATAGACTTCGTGGAAAATCCGATAAGCGTTTACGTCAGTCAAAAAGAAAACATAGGTTTTTACGGCTCGGTGTTTAACGTTTATTATAGAAACAACACTTACGTGAGCAAGAAAGACTTCGACAGCAAGAAAGTAATTTTCGTAAGCGTAGACAGTTTTTCGCAAATAGCCGATTACGTGCCGGGACCCAATGAAAAGGGCGAAAGAATGGTCGTGTTTACGTTAAACAGTCAAACCGCCGAAATCCCCGTCGCGAAAGTTTTACAAAACGAATCGTACCAAGCGAGAGTGATTTACTTCGACGAGTACGAAACCCGTTCCGACGTTACCGACGAGTTCGAATACTACCTAATGAACAAAGATTCTTTAATCAGTGAAATAAAAGTTATACTTAGTTCTTATGGTGGCGAAAAAGGATATAAGGACGTTTACGCCGTAAACGAAGATTGGGACTTGACGGGCGTATCTTTGGAAATAAAATATGCGTCCACTTCAACCACGGCGCGTATACCCGCGACGAGCGACATGATTTACGATACGTCTAAGAGCAAGGTGGCGGCTAACGTGCCGGTTAAATTCTCGTACTTAGGAGCGAAGGACGAAGGCACTTTGGTAATAAACGTCGTAGAAAGAAGACCCACATCGCTTGCGCTTAGAAGAAACGGCACTACGAACTACCTTAACACTTACGCCAAGGGAATAGACTTTTCGGGATTTGAATTCGTCATGACATATAACGGAGGCGCGGACGCGTTCATATCCAATTTGGATAACGTGTCTAACAAAGAGGTATCGTCGGGTTGGTGGTATAAAATGTTCAACGAGCGCGGCGAACAAATCAGCGTGTTACTTAATCAGAACGGCAAAGTCTACTACGAATTGTATTATTCCTATAAAGACAGCGACAGTCCGTCGGGTTACGGTTACGTAAGCACGGGCAAATATATAGATAACGAGGCGTATTATGTTACCGTGACGGAAAACCATTACGCCGTTAAGAGCATAAGGTACCCGCTCGACTTAGATTTGGATGGTACGAGATATAACGTAACCTATCTTAAAGACGACGGAATCAGATATCTTAACGAGAATACCGAAGTAAAAGCGGAGTACGGCTCGGCGAGCGACGGTAAACCTTTACCCGTTCTTACCGAAGTCGCGGCGAAGTGGGAACTCATGTTAAGCGGCTACATCGACGGACACGTGCGCGATAAAGTTATAGAAGTAACGTATATCGACGACGAGGGTAACGATTATATAGGATACGTTCCCGTAACCAACGATATGCTCGATTATAAGGTTGAAGAAAAAACTCAGGGTTATAGGCGCGTTGTGATACGTTATCAAAACAAAGAATGCGCCGTTTACGTGTACGTATGTACCGCGACGCTTACCAAAGTCGAAGTGTTTATCGCGCCACAACAAAACTATATCTATTCGGCAATCGAAAGCGAAAGCGACCTTGTTCTCGACGACGGTATTTTGCGTTTGACATTCACGAAGACGGACGATAACCAAGTCGAAATCGGCAAAATGTATAAGTTTGTCGATATGAAGAGCGAAGACGTTTCGTATTCGGGCTTCATTAAGAATTCGTACTCGAAAGAGGGTACGGAAATTCCCATAAGCGTTCAATATAAGAATTATAGCGAACTTACCGCTTCGTATAACATAAGAGTTTTCGATAAACAAGATATGCGATTCTCCTATGTGAACACGATTTTCTTCTATGGTAACGTTTTGGCGGCGGACGCCGTGTCTCTGGACGGTATACCCGAATTCGGTAAACCGAAAAATTACAACGAGCAAGAAATGATAGACGTCGTTACGTTCAATCGTTATGCGGAATTAAGCGAAGAAGAACGCAAAAAATACGAGCCGTATAAGATGACGGACAGTAGAGGCGTTTCCGTTCAAATAGGATATATTTTGAAGAAACGCAGCGTTTCCGGTTCGGATAAAGGCAAGTTCTTCGTTAAGTATGGCAGTATAAGCGTCGTCGACGAAAAAGCGTATTTGAGATTGCCGGAAGCGACTCGAAGTAAGTTTATTCAATCGACGAATTACGTCGGCGGTAACGAGGAAAACGTTTATTATACTTACGAAAAGAATTTACCTTCCGTAA
>CAKRAY010000082.1 GCA_934296355.1 uncultured Clostridia bacterium | reverse complement strand
GTTTATACGATATCGTACCGCCGTCTAAGTTGTTCGTGACCAAATTAAGGGTATACTTCGCCCATTTCGTCTCGATCCTTATCACTCCGTTTTCATCGCACAAATCGGCAAAACTCTCCGAGGGTATATCGATAAACTTTTCATAAACGTAATACGTTTGTTCGGGATCGACCGCATGTCTGTTACCGATTAACTCCCCGTCGATGTAAAAACCTTCGAAGACGTAACCGTCGTTTTCGACAGCGGTAGCGCGGAACGTTTCGCCGTAAGGCATATAATCGTATCTGACGCCGCCGTCCGCCGGGTCGGTACCGTGAACTTTTACCGTGACTACGTCCGCATAGTCGCTTTCTACCGCAGCCAATCCTATATTGTAGAATTTACCCTCTTCGACGCTTATTTCTACGCTTTGTCCGTAGGAAATCGATTCGATTTGCTCTCTTTTTCCGTCCAAAGTAAGAATTACCTTTTTACCGGTATTAGTGCATTTGGCGTATACCGAATACGTTCCCGAAGTTATCGCGTAAAAACTTACGTAACGAGTGGCAACCGTCGTCGTAAGCGATACTTCAGTACCGTCGGTCATCGCGACAAGTTCTTTATTCAAGCCTTCTTTTTTCAAATCGCACCACTTTGCGTATAAAGTAAGACTGCTCTTTACGGGTTGAGTAAAATCGTACGCTTCGCCGCTTCCGTCGGCGTTTTCGTACCAGCCTAAGAATAGGTAGCCTTGGTCTATCAACGCTTGTTTATTGAGATATTGCTTAGGATAAGTAATAGAATCGCCCACGTTAAGAGTTACCGAAGAAACCACTCCGCCCACGGAAGAAACGTCTACTAAGTCGTTATTCAATTTGAAATCGACGGTTACGTCGTATCCGTCGCCGCGAACTTTGCCCGCCAAAGGCGATTCGTTATCGAGTTCGATTCTATAATGACCGAAACGGGGTTGATAAGTTTTTTCGGAGCGTAACGCGTCGATCGTATATTCCTTATCCGTAGCGGCAAGAACGTAGTCGCCCGCTTCGTTTTGTTCGTACCAACCGATAAAGTAATAATTGGGGTCGCCGAACTCGGCGTTCAACGTCCAGACTTCTTTATAAAAGGCGTTCTTTAACGATTCGTTGTATACGACCTCGACGAGTTCTTGACGGCCGGTAACTCCGAACATCTTTTTGTCAACCTCTTCGATAAGTTCCAGGTGCTTGCCCTGCTCGTCGCCGACCAAGCCGTATTTAACGAATTCGAGCGTGAACTTTCTGTTGCCGTCTTTCGTTACGTATTTATAACTGCCGCCGTTAAATTCGAGAATTTTTCCTTCGGAAGAAAGTATAGCGACGTATCCCGACGGAACTTGCGCTTCGATTGTCAACTCGTTATATAATTCTTCGCTGTTTTGACTTACTCTCTTTTTATACGCGAACGCTTTATACTCGCCGTCGCCGCGTACGTCCAAACCGAAATTCGGGAAGCAGTTTTCCGAAGTTAACGGCTGATACATCGCGATGAACGAAGATTCGGGGAGCATTCCTTCGCTTTCTACAACGTATACGACATCGGATCCAAGCGCGAGATTGGTATTATCGTCGTCTCTTTTTTGCCACCCGATGAACTGGTATCCGTTCGGAACGTTAGCGTTCAATTCGTACTTATAAATTCTCGAACTTTGTTTGTACGCCGTCACGAAAGGTTTCAAATCGCTTTCGCTACCGCCCAAAACTTCTATCGACACGGTCGGTCTTATCGCTTCGAATCTTGCCGTATACTCCGCTTTCGATATGCTCTTATCGAGCGTGACGGAATAATTTTTGGCATAACTTACCGTGGCGTCGTCGCTCGCGTTCGACCAACCGGTAAAAATCTCGTTTTCGGCGACAAACGCTTGCAGCGTAAGAACGTAACCCTCGTGTTGTCCGTTCTCGTTAAAAATCTTCTTTACGTAATACTTTGCGTACGAACCGTTCGTCGTGCCTTTAGAGGTAACGCTGACTTCTACTTCCGGCTTCGACCACTTCGCTTTGTACTTAGAGTCGGCTTGCGCTATCGGAATGACAAACACGAGCGAATCGGACAACAACTCTCCGTTTTCGTCGAACCAGCCGTTAAATATATAGCCGCCGTAATCGCCGTACAGTACTTTTTCGCCGCCGACGTCCGTTTCAAAGTAATCGTTGGTTTTCACTCTCAATTCGTACATCGGCTCCAAAGCGGTGCCGGTTTCGGTAATTAGAGTTTTATAATATCCTCTTATTTCGACTTCGCCGACCGATTCTACCGTAGGCAACACGTCGATTTTTTTCCATTTTATCTCGAAGTCGGTTGCGGTAAACCCGGTAATCGGTCTATCTTTATTCGGAAGGAACAGACTGCTAACGCCGGTTTCTAAGTTCACCTCTATAGTAAAATTGTCGTCGGCAATAGCCAAAACGTCGTCCGTATACCACCCGAGGAACGAGTAGCCGTTTTTGGTTTTTGCGGAAAATTCGAGCGTTTTTATACCGTTTCTTTCATAGCCGGTTATCGAATAATCGCCGCCGTCTACGTCGGCGGTAATAGAATACTCTCCTATTTCGCCCCAGTACGCCGTGTATTTTTGCCCGCTCGCGTTGGACAATCTAAGCGCGGCGTCCGTTTTTCTTTCGCCGTTTTTATCTTCCCAGTATTTGAAAGTATATCCGGGTTTCGCCTCGGCAGCCAAATAAACGTAAACTTGTACGCCGCCTTCTTTTTGCGCCGTATAATACACGTCGCCTTTCGAGTCGTCGGAATTTGCCACGACAAAAGGTAAAACGTACTGTTTGCCGCCACCGTCGTATTCGTCTTGCCAAATCGCGACGTATTCTTTTTTCGTGCCTTCTTTCCTCATTGCGGTAACGTTAAAAGTATACGTTGTGGTAAAATAATCGTCGGAAACTTTCTTTACGGCAATTTTTCCGAAGTCTTCGTAGCCTATTACGTCGTCGTCGGAATTTAATACGGTAGACCAATCGATAAGCGTGTTTACGTCCTTGCCTTCTTTGACTACCGCTAATCTATAAAACAAATATCCGGTCGACTTGGCGCCGTTGTAAGACGTTTTTTGCGTATCTACGATGACGTCCGCTTTTTCCACTATCGTACCGTCGGCGTTTATTTCTCTATACGCGACAAGTTTTATATCTCCCGCGGCAAAACCTTTATTTTGCAAATATTTGCTCACTTTTATGTCGTAGTCGTCGCCTAAATACGTAAACCTTGCAGTATAATCGTCGCATTCTTCGCCCATACTTACGCGCGTTTCGGTCGAAAGCGATATGCGATTTCCTTTATTGTCGTACCAGCCGTCGAAACGGTAATTAGAGTTTATCTCGGTAGAAAGTATAAAATAACTGTCGCCGGTTATATTGAAAGAAGACGTTACCGTTTGCTCTCCAGCGCCGGTAACTCCGGTGACGTAGGTATAATACTTTTTATATCCGTCGAAGTACAAGTCGGTCGTTAGCGAATACTCGCCGTCCTCGTCGTAAACATAGTAGGTATTGGCGGGAACGAATTTACCCGTTTGAACTTTCGTTGCGGTGAAAATCCCTGCCTTTACGGTCGCGAGGTGGTTTACTTTTTTCCATTTAGCGATTATCGAAACTCGCGTTTCGCTCGGTACCGTAGATAAAAATTCCGCGTCGGTGGAATGACAGTTGCCGCCCTCATCAAACCATCCTAACCAAACGTAACCGTTATTCGTCTTTGCGGAAAGAGATATTTCGTCGTTGACGCTGTTTCCTATCATTATTACGTCGCCGCCGTAACTGCTACCCGTTATCGTTCTTCCCGAATTGACGCGATAATCAACCCCGCCCGCGTCCGTTATGTTCGTTCTTACTTTGAACAAACCCGAAACGAACCTTGCAGAATAGGTCGTAGGTTGCGCGGGAACATAAAGCGTTTCTTTTTGCAGTATGCTGCCGACGTATATGCCTATAAAAGTGTAGCCCGCGCTTATCGTTTTATCGAATCCGAACTCGGCTCCGACGATATTGCTTTCGAGTTTAGGCGTGGCGTAACTGCCGAGAGTGGAAGTCTGCGTCAAAATCAGTTTCGTAGTCGTATGCCAACGACACTCTACTTCTTTATCTTCGGCGGCCATGGTAAATTCGTAAATAAAATCGGGTTTCTCCGTAGCGAGTATAAATTCGGTACCGTTATTTACGTACCAACCCGCAAAAGTATATTTCTCGTTATCGTACGCTTCCAAACGCACGTTTTTTTCCACGGTAACGGCTCCCGCGCCGTCGAACAACGCGTTTTCGTCTGTAACGCTCGCGCCGTCGATAACCACCTTTACGTTAACGTTGTAGGCGTTCCATTGCGCTACGGGCGCGGAATCGACAGAAAGCAAATACACGGGCGAAGTCGAACCGTCGGTCCAACCCGCAAAAGTATGTTTACCGCAAGTACACTCGACCTTAATCTGAATCTTGTCCGTTGCGTCGAAATTGCCGTATTTAGCGAACTTCGTATCTATAAAAGTTATTTTCGCGTCGCTTTTTTCGAGATTATGCGTAATTACGACCTTTTTCCACGCTTCGTAAATATCGGTATTGCGATTTACGTCGGAAATCGTAAGCTCCCTCTCGGAAGATATCTTCTCGCCGCGCATATCGAACCAACCTAAAAAAGCATAAACGACGCACTTGGCGTCGTAGTATTCAACCTCTTTTTCGCTCGTTTCGAAAACGCACTTTTGATCCGACGTGATTTTTCTTTCTTCGGCAAAAGTCGCCTCGTTGTCTATTTTAACGTATTTGTTAACGCTATACGCCGAGTCCGCCCACTTCGCTACGAGAGTCGTAGATTTAGGCACGTCCCAAATTGTCAACGATATGCCGTTACTGCCGGTGACTTGCTCTCCGTTTTCTTTATACCAACCGACAAAGTTACTTCCCGCTTTCGTCGGTATCGGTAAAGAAAAACTTTCGGCGTACACGAGTTTAACGCTGCTTTGCTCTATTGCGCCGCCGCCCGGATTCAACGTAACTTCGTACAACATTTGCACCAAAACGGCATATAGTTTTACGTTGCCGGTTACCGAGTCGCCATTGCGCCAGGTATTGCCCTCTTCGTCTTGCCACAAAGTAACGTATCCGGGAATTATGTATTCCGCAACGCGGCCTAACCCCGTATTCTCTTCCACTCTTACGGTTTCTATAAGCAAACCGTCTTTATTGTAAAACTCGACAGCGTAAATTTGTTTTTTGTAAATAACGAATTCCAAAACGTGCAGAACTTTTTTCGAACTGTCCGTTATGCGCAAGTAGTATTTGTTTTCCCCGGGATTAAGCGTGAATTTTGCGGTATCCCAATTTTGGGCTTCGTCCGTACATTCGGCGTTCAAGTAGAAACAATATCTGTAACTGTCGTCTGCCAGCACCACGGAATCGGTGAGATTCAATTCTTGCACGTCCGCGCCTACGTTGTAGCGTACCGATTTTTTCGCGGCGTCGTAAGAAAACGCTTCGCCGGCGATATACACGGGATAGGATAAGTTCCACTTTGCGTAAAGAGTCGTATTGGACGTAACGATATCCTTATCAAAATTCCAAGCGTTTATCAAAGCGTCTTCGGTGTACCAACCGGCAAACTCATAGCCCTCTCGCTTCGGATTTCTCGTAGCGGAATTAAGAGAAATTTTAGAACCCGCCGTTAAACCGGTGACCGAGTACGGCTGAGTGGAGCCGTCTCTGTAAATAAACGTAGCCGTGAAAGAAACCTCGTTTTTGCCGCTATCGTCGGGCAATATACTGTAATCGCCGCCCGGCGTAGAACCGTCGTTACACGCAAACAGCGTTGCCGACGCTATACACAGCAATAAAATTGTTAGCAAAATTGCGATAGATTTTTTCGATTTCACGCTACACTCCTTCGCGCGCTAAGTGTGACGCGCCGCGGAATAAAAATATTTTATTATATTATATATTAACCTAAGTTTATTGTCAAGATTGGCGATATTTTTTATTTGACATTCGGTTTTTCAAAAATTAAAAGAACCGTCGATAGGCGGTTCTTCGGTCAATTTTTATATAAAATAAGCGTTTTAATCTTCGAGAGCGATTCTTTTAAGCGCGTCCAAATCTTTAATCGTAATTAAATCTTTACGAAAATCGAAAATTCCCGCTTCGCGCATATTTATCATTTCTCTAGACATGCTGGGACGGCTTACGTTAAGGTAACGAGCCATACCGTTACGGTCGACGCCGAGTTTAACGGCGCGGTTCGCTTGCTCTAAATACTTGTCGTATATAAAACGCGCGATCTTTTTGCGCATACCCTTGATTACGATAAAACTGTTATTGCATTTTAATTCGTTCAAACAGTCGCATAAATACAAAATCAAGTTATCGACG
Organism: uncultured Clostridia bacterium; assembly: GCA_934296355.1. Classification (GTDB taxonomy): domain Bacteria; phylum Bacillota; class Clostridia; order Christensenellales; family DTU072; genus CAG-1782. The sequence continues at coordinate 277 of CAKRAY010000082.1, read as the reverse complement.
AGTTTTTTATGCGCGGGACACGCTTTTTCGCAAACGGCGTTAATACCGTCGGCTTTAATGAAAAGCAAAAGACTGTCGGTTGCGGAAGTAACGAACGTCCCGGTCGTGCGCGGCTCGGTAAAACACTGGGGAATTCCGAACATATCTCCGTCCACTTTGGAACTGACTACCGTTCTGTCGCCGTTGTTTTTAACGGTAAACTCAACAAGATTGCCTTCGAGAATAATGCAAATCTCTTCTATCTCGTCGCCCGGACGAATTACGATGTCCCTCGACG
>CAKRAY010000081.1 GCA_934296355.1 uncultured Clostridia bacterium | reverse complement strand
AACTTTGCGTAGGTTTAGAAGACGGTTTGCGTACGCAAGTTTTGCTCGGAGTTACCGGTTCGGGCAAAACTTTTACTATGGCGAACGTAATAGCGAAAATGAACCGTCCCACGCTCGTTATCGCGCATAACAAGACCTTGGCGGCGCAACTTTGCAACGAGTTCAAGGAGTTTTTTCCGCATAACAGAGTGGAATACTTTGTTTCTTACTACGATTATTACAGACCGGAAGCGTATATACCGTCGACGGATACTTATATAGAAAAAGATTTAAGCACCAACGACGAAATCGACAAACTTCGCCATTCGGCAACCGCCTCCCTCGCCGAGCGCAGAGACGTCATCGTAGTGGCGAGCGTGAGTTGCATTTACGGCTTGGGCGAACCGCAAGAATACTTTAATCAAATGATATCGTTAAGACCCGACGACGAAGTGGATCGCGACGAAATCATTGACAAACTCGTAAGACTGCAATATAAACGCGCGGAGTTCGACTTCGAGCGTTCCACTTTTAGGGTAAGAGGGGACGTGCTGGAAGTGTTCCCGAGCAACAGCAGTAACGTGGCGATAAGAATAGACTTTTTCGGCGATACGGTAGACGCGATATACGAAGAGGACCCCGTTACGGGAAAAGTCGTCTCCAAACTATCCCATTGCGCCATATTCCCGGCGACGCACTACGTTATCGGCGACGAAAGCGTGGAAGAAACGTTGGAGCGAATAAAGCGCGATATGGTTATCGAATGCGCCGAGTTTAGGAGCCAAAACAAACTTATCGAGGAACAAAGACTGCGAGAAAGAGTTTGTTACGATATGGAAATGATTCGCGAAATAGGCTATTGCAGCGGTATAGAAAACTATTCCCGCTACTTCGACGGGCGTAGTCCCGGCGAGCCGCCGTTCACGCTGATGGACTATTTTCCGGACGATTTTTTACTGTTTATCGACGAGTCGCACATGACGATACCGCAGTTACGCGCGATGTACGCGGGAGATATGGCGAGAAAAACCAACCTCGTCGAGTACGGCTTCCGCTTAAAATCCGCTTTCGACAACCGCCCGCTTAACTTCGACGAATTTTCCTCGCGGTATTCGCAACTTATTTGCGTAAGCGCGACGCCGGGCGAATACGAAATGAGCGAACAAGGGCAAGTCGTGGAGCAACTTTTACGTCCTACCGGCTTAGTCGATCCGGAAATAGAAGTGAGAAAAACAGAGGGGCAAATCGACGATCTCTTGGGCGAGATAAACGACGTCATAGGTAGGGGCGGCAGAGTGCTTATCACTACGCTTACCAAAAAAATGAGCGAAAGCCTTACGACTTACCTTATCGAACACGGAATAAAGGCAACCTATATGCACAGCGAAATTCAGTCGCTCGAAAGAATATCGATTATTAACGGTCTGAGGCGCGGCGACACCGACGTAATCGTGGGTATAAATCTTTTAAGAGAAGGTCTTGATATTCCCGAAGTAATGCTGGTTGCCATTCTCGACGCCGATAAAGAGGGTTTTTTACGCTCGCGTTCGGCAATAATACAAACCGTGGGAAGAGCGGCGAGAAACGCCGAGGCGAGAGTTATACTCTACGCGGACGTAATTACCGACAGTATGCGTCTTGCCATGGAAGAAACCGAGCGTAGAAGAAAATATCAGATTAAATTTAACGAAGAACACGGTATCATACCGAAAACGGTCATAAAAGAAATAAAGAACAGCGTACTCGTGACGACGAAGGAGAACGCGCCCAAGAAGACCATGAACAGACAAGAAGCGACGAGGGAAATCGAACGATTGAAAGCGCTTATGAAAATGGCTTCGGCGCAACTCGACTTCGAAAGTTGTATAGAGTTACGGGATAAAATCAACGAATTAAAAAATTTACTGAAAAAATAAATCTCATACGAAGGCAAAGTTATGAACGATAAAATTATTATTAAAGGCGCAAGACAAAACAATCTGAAAAATATAGATTTGACTATTCCGCGTAACAAACTGATAGTGTTTACCGGTTTATCGGGCAGCGGGAAATCGAGTTTGGCGTTCGACACCATCTTTGCGGAAGGACAAAGAAGATATATCGAGAGTTTGTCGTCCTACGCAAGACAGTTTTTGGGACAAATGGATAAACCCGACGTGGAAAGCATCGAGGGTTTAAGCCCCGCCATAAGTATCGACCAGAAAACTACCAGTCAGAATCCGCGTTCCACGGTAGGAACGGTTACCGAAATATACGACTATCTAAGACTGCTTTTCGCGCGGCTCGGCGTTCCGCACTGCCCTAACTGCGGCACGGAAATAAAGAGCGTTTCTATCGACCAAATAGTCGATAAAGTAATGGAAATGGAAGATAAAAGCAAGTTTATGGTAATCGCGCCGGTAGTCAGGGATAGAAAAGGCGAATATAAAAAAGAACTCGATTCTTATCGGAAATCGGGTTTCGTGAGAGTGAAAATCGACGGAGAAATACGCTCGCTCGACGAAGAAATCGTTTTGGAAAAGAACATAAAGCACAATATCGGAGTCGTGGTGGACAGACTGGTGATAAAGGACGATATTACTCGCCGTCTGACGGACAGTATAGAAACCGCCCTTAAATTGGCGGACGGCTTGGTGGTAATAGATAAAGACGGGCAAGAAACTCTGTATTCGACGAATAACGCTTGCCCCGATTGCGGTTTCTCGGTAGGAGAAATCACGCCGAGAATGTTCTCGTTCAACGCCCCCGCGGGCGCGTGCGAAGCGTGTTCGGGGTTGGGTTTCAAAAACGAAATCGACATAAACAAACTCATTCCCGACCCGAAGTTATCGCTCGAAGACGGCGCGGTAAAGTGTACCGGTTGGAATCTCGACGCTAGCGGTATGACGCAAATGCGTTTCAGAGCGTTGGCGAGAAAATACGGTTTTTCATTGAAAACGCCCTATAAAGATTTGCCCGAAAAGGTAAAACGCACGATACTGTACGGCACGGGTAACGAAACGATAGAATACGAAGCGAACAGTCGCAATTTTTCCATGCGTTTTGACGGCAGTTACGAGGGCGTGGTAAACAACTTGACTCGTAGATATAAGGAAACGACGAGCGAAGCGACGAGAGCAGATATAGAAAAACTCATGTCAATGCGCCCGTGTGAAAAGTGCGGCGGAAAGCGGTTAAAAAAGCACGTTTTGGCAATAACCGTAGGCGGTAGGAACATTTACGACGTGTGCGAAATGCCCGTAGACAGGCTGAAAGCCTACTTCGATTCGCTTGTTTTGACGAGCAAGGAAAAGGCGATTGCCGAACCTATTCTTAAAGAACTGAGCGAAAGGGTCAGATTCCTCGTGGACGTAGGACTTAACTATCTTACGTTGTCGAGAGCGAGCGGCACGCTTTCGGGCGGCGAATCGCAAAGAATAAGGCTCGCCACGCAAATAGGCAGCGGCTTAACGGGCGTAATGTACATTTTGGACGAACCGAGCATCGGTTTGCATCAAAGAGATAACGATAGGCTGATAGCCACTTTGAAACGGTTACGCGACTTAGGCAACACGCTGATTGTAGTCGAACACGACGAGGACACCATAAGGAGCGCGGATTTTATCGTCGATATCGGACCGGGCGCGGGCGTGAACGGTGGCAAACTGATTGTCGCGGGTACTCTCGACGACGTCGTTAACTGTCCCGAATCGATAACGGGCGACTTCCTTGCGGGAAGAAGAAAAATAGCCGTTCCACTGGCGAGAAGAAGCGGCAACGGAAAGTTCATCAGCGTTATAGGCGCGAAACAAAACAATTTGAAGAACATAAACGTGGACTTCCCCTTAGGCAAGTTCATCGCCGTCACGGGAGTTTCGGGCAGCGGCAAGTCGAGTTTAATCAACGGCGTTTTGTATCCGTATTTAAGTAACGTGCTTAACGATTCGCGTTTGCCGTTAGGCAAGTTCGACGAAATAACCGGCGTAGAAGAAGCGGATAAAGTCATCGCCATCGACCAAAGCCCCATCGGGCGTACGCCGAGGAGCAATCCCGCGACTTATACGGGCGTTTTCACGTTCATAAGAGAACTCTTTTCCATGACGCCCGACGCTCAGTCGAGAGGTTACGGGTCGGGCAGATTTTCCTTTAACGTCAGCGGCGGCAGATGCGAAAATTGTAGTGGCGACGGTATTATAAAAATCGAAATGCACTTCCTTTCCGACGTGTACGTACCGTGCGAAGTGTGCGGCGGCAAACGCTATAACAGAGAAACGCTGGAAGTAAAATATAAAGACAAGAGTATTTACGACGTGTTGGAAATGACCGTCGACGAAGCGTGCGAGTTTTTCCGAAACATACCGAAGATTTATAACAAAGTGAAGACTTTGCAAGAGGTCGGTTTAGGGTATATAAAACTCGGTCAGCCCGCCACGACGTTCTCGGGCGGCGAGGCGCAAAGAATAAAACTCGCCACCGAATTAAGTAAACGCAGTACCGGCAAGACAATCTACATTCTCGACGAACCGACTACCGGATTGCACGTTGCGGATACCGAAAGGCTCATTTCTATATTAAATAAGTTTGTAGACAAGGGCAACACGGTAATAGTAATCGAGCATAATTTGGACGTAATAAGGCAAGCCGACCATATCATAGATTTAGGTCCGGAAGGCGGTGACGGCGGCGGACAAATAGTCGTTTGCGGAACGCCCGAAGAAGTAAAAGCGTCGGGTAAAGGATATACTTTCAAGTATATTTGACGTTAGAAAAATATACCGGTTTAGGCGTATGATTTTCTTATAAAAGGCTCGTTTGACAACTGCGGCTACCGTATGGTAAAATACCTATTGCCCAAGAGGCTGCATACGGTTTCGCCCGTGACGCGGCGAGATAAGAAAAAATTTGAGAGGTACCATTTATGTTTGGAAACAACCAGTACTGGTGGTTAGGATTATTGATGTTTCTTATTTTCGTAGGTTTGAACGTTATAGTGTTCTTACTTAGGAAAAAGCCTTCGCTTAGTTATGCGGTAAGTTACACGATCGCGCTGTATTTATTGATTTTTAAGACCGTCGAATATACCGTTTATCAAATCATGGGCGATCACCTGAACTTACCCGTAGAGTTCTCCACGATAAGTTATTTCGTATTCGGCATAGCGGTTGTTTTCAAACTGAAAAAGATAGACCAGTTTCCCGTTTTCACGGCGATACTCGCGGGAATGATATACGGACTTGCGTTCTGGGTTTCTCCCGACAGTTATATTATAGACAAAATTTCCACGTTCGACTTGGTAATGGCGGCGATAAATCATTACTCGATGTATTTTGCGGGTATGCTTATGCTCGCCAACTGTCGCAAGTACAGCCCCAAGTACGTTTGGCAATTCGCTATCGGCGTGGGACTTTTCGTAGGATATTCGTATCTTATCTATTTATGCACGCCGTATATGCAGCGTCCTAACGCAAAAATTCCCATTATCATACAAATTACCGATTGCTCCATTCTTAATTGGCTTTCTAAGGACCTCGTTATCGTGCCGTGGATGAAAGCGGTTTACTATGTGTGTTGCGGTTTCGCGCTTTGCACGTTCTTTGCGTGTTACTATCTCTTAAACCGCATTTGTATGAAAAAACGCGTTAAGGCGGGACTTCCCGAAGAATATTACGCCAAGAATTGGCGGTTGACTTATAATATTTAGCCGAATAGAATTTTACGGCTAAACGTTCGAAGAATAGAAGTCTATTTACTTGCGCAAGATTGACTTTTCGACCTCTTTATAATATAATTAAAGAAATAATTACCATAAAGAGGAATAATGTTACGTAAATTCGAATTAACCACAGACAAACACGCTTTTTACCGTATCACCGACGAAGTTCGTAAGGCGGTAAAGGAAAGCGGCATAAAAGACGGCATAGCCGTAGTTTACTGTCCTCATACGACTGCGGGCATAACCATTAACGAAAACGCCGACGAACACGTCGCGGAAGACGTTATGCTGGCGATGAGGACTTTTTTTCCGCGTCTTAAAGAGTTTAAGCACGACGAGGGCAACAGCGACGGACACGTCAAATGCAGTGTTATGGGCGCGAGCGAAACGCTTATTATCGAGAACGGCGATATAATACTCGGCAGATGGCAAGACGTATATTTTACCGAATTCGACCCGCCGCGGCAGAGATATTTTTATGTGAAAATCATAGGGGGCTGATAAAATTATGACCGATCCGAGAATGACTAAATTGGCGCGTAACCTCGTAAACTATTCTTGTAGGGTACAAAAAGGCGAGAAAGTGCTTATAGAAACGAACGGTATCCCCGTGGAAATGACTTGCGAACTCGTTAAAGCCGTTTACGAAGCGGGCGGTTACCCGTTCGTACAAAACAATTTTTCACGCATAAACAGAGAAATTTTGAATGGTTTAAGCGAAGAAATGGTAGAAAAGTGGGCGGAATACGACGCTTACAGAATGAAAGATATGGACTGTTACATCGGTATATCCGGCGGTAACAACAGTTTGGAAACGTCCGACGTTCCGGCGGAAAAGAGAACTCTCTACTCTAAACGTTACGTTATGCCCGTCCATTACGATTTGCGGGTAAACGGCACCAAGTGGGTGATTTTGCGTTGGCCGACGGAAGGAATGGCTTGCCAAGCGAAGATGTCTACGAGCGCGTTCGAAGATTTTTACTTCAACGTATGTAATCTCGATTACGCCAAAA
>CAKRAY010000080.1 GCA_934296355.1 uncultured Clostridia bacterium | reverse complement strand
ATATCTGCCCGCAATCGTATTGCCGCGCACGTCTTTCGCTTGGGTAATACTGTAATCGGATATTCCCGCGGGCGCTTCTCCTAAGCCTGCGACTACATTACCCGTTTCGTCCCTGAATTTGAAAACGTTAAGCGGCTGAGTTAAAGCGGTGTCCTTAAAGAAGTATAACGCTCTTACGCCCGAGCCGTTATCGAATTTTCTGCCTTTCTCGCTGACGTAATAAGGATGGTCGTTGGCGTCCGGAGTGACTTGATGCGAATAATCTTTGACGGTCACCGCGATTTTCACGTTCGAAGCCGAATAAGTATCCTTATCGCCGTTGTTAATAGCCCTTACTTCGGTTACTTCGGGCGCAATCGAGTCTATCTTTATCGATTGCGAGCTACTCGGCACCGTGTACGTGTCGCTTTGATTTATTTTGTCTTTGGCTAATATCGCAAAGTTATCTTGAATTACGTTTTGCGAATACGGTAAATAACAAGCATACGTACCGTCTTTTGCGTTACCGCTAATCAGTTTTAAGTAATAACTTTTAAGCGTAACTCCGTTGACCAAACTCTTAGTGTTGTTCGATAAAACGTAAGTGGTGTCGTTAACCTTAAATCTGACGTTTACGGTTACCGCGCCGTATCTTAAATTGCTGTTCGTAAGTTCGTTACTTGACGAATCTTTAGTGTTGGTTACGTCGGTTACTCTGAAAGTCATTTTTACCGGCGTGTTGGTATACTTTCCGTCGCTTGTAATTACCGGGCTTTGTCCGTAATCGTTAGCGAAAGAAACGTTGGATATTTGCGGTTTTGAACCGTCGTAATACCAATACGACAAAGTGGTTTCGCTCTTGTTGTTCGCTCTATCCGTTACCGTAAACGTCCAATTTCCGTTTAACTTATTGGCGGGAACCGAAAACGTATACGTTCCGCCGTTTACGGTAAACTTGTTTTTATCCACCTTATAACCAAGCGTGTTGTTATTCGCGTAAACGTCGTTGATTCCCGACGAATATCTCTGTCTGCCGCTTCCCTCGGGATCGGAAACCGTTATGGTCATGGTTTGCGTCTGGTTTGTAACGCTTTCTGCATTAAGTCCGTTCGTGCTTATCCACGCCGATATGGTCGGTTTTGTGTTGTCGAGTCTCATGGCCGCCGCGGATTGACTGTACCTATACGTTACGTTCGCTTGATTTTTCACTTGAACTTCTACGTCGCCGTACGTCCATTGAGCGTTCGCCGTAATTTTTTTATAACCCTGACCGTTAACGCCGTTTTTGAAGGAGATGCCCTTATTTCCGGACCTGCCGCCACCGTTTTCGGTTACATAGTAATACTCGCCGCCACTTACCGCATACACGTTGTTAAAAGTCGCGTCGAAACTGATTCGTTTACAGTTTTTGAAGGAGATGCCGTCGCCGTCGACATACTTCCAGGCGGGGTTTGTTATACCCCTACTTGTGTCACCGGAGTCAATCTTATGGCAAATATTGACGTAAGCGCCACTGATTGTGGCGTAAGCTCTACTGCCCTCTTTGTCTTTACCACACTTCCTACCGCCGCCGTCAGCATAAGAACTGGCGCTCCAGTTAAATCTGACGCTTGACGGACTGCCGTTATAGGGATTGCCAGTAGAAATCGACATCGAACCGTTGTTAGTGCAACTTCCGCCTTGTTGAAATTGTACCGTCCATCTCTCGTTCAGAACGCGTCCGAAGAACGAACCGACGTTAAGAGAAACTTGCAAATTTGCCGATATCCAGTGTCCGCCGTTACCCCAGTGCGTGCCGCTTTCTTGCGCCCAGCCGCCGCTGTACACGGTTCTATAAGAGTCTTTGGCAAGCGGGAAAACATTGCTGATTTCATTGGTAGTCGCAGCAAAGGCGACTTTGTTCGACGCGTACGCTTTAAGCGCGCGGTTTATTTTATCGTCTTCTTCCCTAAGAAAATCTTCCGCTTCCTCTTCGAGACTTATTTCTTCGTAAACGAACGACCATTCTTCCATATCGAAGGAACTGACGTTGCCCGTAATATCCGTGCAATAAAGCACCTTGTTTCTTACGCTCGTTTTTACCGCGTTATCGAGGGCGATTTCCCAAGGTTCTTTTTCTTTCTCGACGACTTCGCTTGACTGCGTTACGTTAAGATTGCCGTCGTCGTCAAGATAAATCGTGCCGACGTTAGGCGCGATATTGTCGATGGAATCTTTTGCTTTCTCCGCCTCGGCGTTAACGAGTTTTTGATTATTGAACGCCGTGGCTACGCTCATTATTACCAAAACAAGCAAGGCGATAAAACAAAGAACGATTAAGTCCGTTCGTTTCTTTTTCAGAGTTCCTTTCTTTTCGACAACGCCGACGGTGCTTTCTCCTTTCGCGCGAATTTCACTACCGTAATCGTTAAAGTTCTCAGTCATCTTTTTGCCATCCTTGTTCGATTTTTAGTTTTTAGAAGCGGGCAACCACTTTACGCGTACGTACACGCGTATTAATATATACTCCCCCATACACAATATACAACCACGCGGAAAAATTGTCAATATAGTTTTTTGAAAACAATTAAATAAATCTCTAAAAAAAGAGTAATTTTATACGAAAACCGCCAAACTCACGGTTGAAACTTAAAACAAGTTTAATTAAGAAAAAAACTACCCTAAAATCTCGTTAATTTCGCCGGAGAGTTCGACGAGTTGTTCGACCGACAACGCTTCCCCTCTGACAAGCGGCGATAAATTCATATTTTTTAGTATTTTTTCGCAAGTTTCGCGAGGTAAAGAAAATGCGGAAATAAGGTTATTTACCAATGTTTTTCTACGCATTAAAAATGCGGATTTTGCCACTTTTTTGAATGTTTCGAAATTAGCAAAATTATACTTATTCGGGTTAGAAACGATATGCACGAGCGCGCTGTCCACGTTCGGGACGGGATAGAAAAGTCGGCGGTCGATTATTCTCGTCACGCTTACGTCCGCTACCGCTTGCACCGCGACGGTTACCGCGCCGTACTCGGGGGTATTTTCTTTCGCAACAAGTCTTTCAGCCACTTCCTTTTGCATCATTAAAGTGAGCGTGGATACTTTAAGGTCGCTTTCGATAAAGCGCATCATAAGCGGAGTCGTTATATAATACGGCAAATTTGCCACTACTTTGAAGTTTTCGCCGACTTTTGCCGCCAATTCTTCGTCTTTCATACGCAATACGTCTTTGAAGACGACTTCGCAATTTTCTACGCCCGCGAGCGTTTCGTTAAGTATCGGTTTCAAATTTCCGTCCACTTCGAACGCGAAAACTTTCTTAGCGCTTTCGCAAAGCGCCGCCGTCAAAGTGCCTGCGCCCGCGCCGATTTCCACTACCGTATCGTCCTTGGTCACTCCCGAATCTTTAACAATCGCGCGTAACAAGTTACTGTCGGTTATAAAGTTCTGACCTAACGCTTTATTGAAGCGAAAGTTGTTTTTTTGTAAAATTTCTTTAATTTCTGCCATATACTTTTCCTTGTTTCGCCTTGTGTTTTAAGGAGTTATAATTTCCAATTATTTCCACGAAAAATACCGATAAATCGTGTTATACTAATGACGTACGAAAGATGAAATTCTTACAGTACAAAAGATGAAAAAACTTTTTTACTCTATCAACTCTCGGATTCTTAGCGGAATTCCGAGAGTTGATGCGATTTTTTTACATCCGTCGACATCCACGTTACCAGTTCTTACTATGCTGAAAACCACTTTTAAGCCGCTTTTTTTACATTCCGCGGCAAATTTAAGCATTGCGTCGTAACCTTTTTTTCCGAACTTACAACGGCAAATCTCGTCATACGCTTCGGCGTTCGATGCGTTAAGCGATATGCTCACTTCGTCGACGGCGGTTTTCAATTTTTCGCTTGCGCCCGCGCCTACTATCAAGTCCGCTTGTCCGTTGGTGTTAAGGCGTACGCGTTTTCCTTGCGACTTCAAGAATTTACCCACTTCGAGCAATACGTCGAAAGCGTATAAGGGTTCGCCGTAACCGCAAAAAACGTAATCGTCGAACTCGCTTAAATACGGTTTAAGCGCGCTTATCGCTTCTTCCTTAGTCGGTTCTTTTTTTAACCACAAGTCGTATTCTTCGTAAAAATTACTTGTGGTTCTTACGCAAAAAGCGCAGTTATTACTGCACTTATTGGTCAAATTTATATATATTTTATCGTCAATTTTATAAGCAATCATTTTATTTTCTTAAAAAACCTTTTTGCGTTATTCAACGTGATTTCCTCGATTTTTTCTTTCGGCAAATCGAGTATTTCGCTTAATTTCGCCGCCACCAAATCGACGTACTTAGGTTCGTTCGTCATCCCTCTATACGGCACGGGAGTCATATACGGGCAATCGGTTTCCGTAAGCAGTCTTTCGATAGGCACGCTCCTTACTACGGCGGGTTTTTCGGTAGCGTTTTTGAACGTTATCGCGCCGCCGAAAGAATAATAAGCGTCGTATTTATTCAGTTCTTTAACGAGTTCTTTACTGCCGCTGTAACAGTGAATAAGAACGCCGTAATAGAGCGTACGCGCGTTTTCTTTAAGTATCTGCGTTAAGTCGCCGTAGGCGTCTCTGAGATGAATTACGACGGGCATTTTCAACGAGTAGGCAAGTTCTAACTGTTCTACGAAAACGCGGCGTTGCGTTTCCCTCGGCGAAAGGTCGTAATAGTAGTCTAAGCCTATTTCGCCTATCGCCACGGTCTTTTCGGACTCGCTCATTTTCGCGAAAAGATCGTAATCTTCGTTAGTCGCCTTATCCGCGTCGTGCGGGTGAATTCCTACGACGGAATACACTTTTTCGTTTTTCAGCGCAAACTCGTACGCGTCTATACTGCTCGGTCTGTCGTACCCAACGGTAACTATATCCGCCAAATTGTCGCGTTCCATATTCGACACGATTTCTTCCCTTTGGGGAAGAAGTTTCGGGTCGTTAAGATGCGCGTGTACGTCTATCAGCATACGGGCGAGCCGCCGCCAACCGGTTTCCCGGGTTCAACCGTTGCGAGCCCCTCGGCGTTTTCCGCGAACAAAATCATTCCCTCGCTAAGCACTCCGCCTAAGGTAGCGGGCTTTAAGTTAGCGACGACTACGACTTCTTTACCTAACATATCTTCGGGGGCGTAATATTTCGCCACGCCGCTTACTATGCTTCTCACTCTGTCGCCGGTGTCTACGGTAAAATGTAAAAGTTTCTTACTGCCTTGCACTTTTTCGGCGGTAAGAATTTTACCCACGACGAGTTGCACTTTGGCAAAGTCGTCTATGGTGATTTCTTTGAATTCGGGTTGAGCGTGAGAAGTTTTCTTCGGCTCTTCCTTCTTGGGTTCTTCTTTCTTTTCGGAAAGCGTTTCCGATAATTTTTCCATTGCTATTACCTCTTTGTTTACGTCTATCCTCTTAAAGAGCGGCTCTCCTTTTATCACTTTTGCGCCGTCCGGGGTCAAGCCGTATTTTAATCCCGAAAAATCGTCGGGAACGGAGCAAGAAAGGTCGCCGAGAATTCTCCGCGCGGTTTCGGGAATGAATGGCAGCAGCGCGACGGCGCTTACTCTCAACGCTTCCGTAAGGTGGTACAAAACGTTCTTTAAATCTTCCCTCTTTTCGGGGTCTTTGGCAAGCACCCACGGCGTAGTTTCGTCGATATATTTATTCGCTCTCGCTACCAACGCGAAAATCTCGCCGAGCGCTTCGGGAATATATAATTTTTCGATGTCTTCGTCGAGTTTTACCTTTAAGCCGTTAATCATGTTTTCGATTTCTTCGTCAAACGGCGTGCGAGCGGTCGAAGAAGATATTTCTCCGCCGAAGTATTGATTTATCATCGCCGTGGTACGACTGAGCAAGTTACCGAGCGAATTGCATAAATCGGCGTTAATTCTGGATAGGAACGTATAGTTAGTAAAATTGCCGTCGCTACCGAAAGGCACCTCGCGTAGTAAGTAGTATCTTACGGCGTCCACTCCGTAACGGTCGCTTAAAACGACGGGGTCTACCACGTTGCCTTTACTTTTACTGATTTTATCGCTGCCAAGCATTAACCAGCCGTGACCGTAAACTTGTTTAGGCAACGGCAAATCGAGCGCCATAAGTAACGCGGGCCATATTATCGAGTGGAATCTCACGATTTCCTTTCCCATCATGTGCAAATCCGCGGGCCAGTACTTCTTAAATAAAGTATCGTCGTCCGAACCGTAGCCGAGCGCGGTAATATAATTGGTTAACGCGTCTATCCAAACGTAAACGACGTGTTCCGGGTCGAAGTCCACCGGGATACCCCATTTGAACGAGGTACGAGAAACGGCGATGTCTTGTAAACCCGCTTTCAAAAAGTTATTAAGCATCTCGTTCTGACGCGACTTCGGTTGTAAAAAGTCGGGATTGTTCTTTATCAAATCGATAAGTCTGTCCTGATACTTACTTAGACGGAAGAAGTAACTGCTTTCCTTGGTAAGTTCCACTTCTCTGCCGCAATCGGGGCATTTGCCGTCGACAAGTTGCGTTTTAGTCCAAAACGATTCGCACGGCGTGCAGTACCAACCCTCGTATTCGCCTTTATAAATATCGCCTTGGTCGTAAAGGCGTTTGAATATTTTTTGCACCGCCTTTTCGTGATAATCGTCGGTGGTACGAATGAATTTATCGTACTTTATGTCCAATCTTTTCCACAAATCGATAAGCGTCGCTACTTGCTTATCTACAAACTCTTTGGGAGTGACGCCCTGCTCCTTGGCGACTTTTTCGATTTTTTGTCCGTGTTCGTCCGTACCCGTCAAATAAAAAACGTCGTAACCGGACATACGTTTATATCGCGCTATCGCGTCGCAAACGACGGTAGTGTAGCAAGTGCCGAGATGCCACTTTCCG
>CAKRAY010000079.1 GCA_934296355.1 uncultured Clostridia bacterium | reverse complement strand
GCGGAATACGCCGTAAGCACTTCCTCTTACGACAAAGAAAAATTACAAGAAAGACTTGCGAAACTCGCCGGCGGACTTGCGGTAATCAACGTAGGCGCGGCGACGGAAGTGGAAATGAAAGACACGAAACTCCGTATCGAAGACGCTTTGTCGGCGACAAGAGCGGCAGTCGAAGAAGGTATCGTTCCAGGAGGCGGTATCGCGCTCCTAAGTATCGTAGGTAAAGTCAGAGAACAAGTGGAAACCCTCGAAGGCGACGTGAAGACCGGCGGCAGAATCGTATTGAAAGCCCTCGAAGCGCCTATCAGACAAATCGCGGCGAACGCGGGAGTCGACGGCGGCGTGGTAGTAAACACGATTCTCGTTAAGGGCGTAGCCAATTTCGGTTACGACGCGTCCAAAGACGCATACTGCGATATGATGCAAGCGGGAATCCTCGACCCGACCAAGGTAACGAGAAGCGCGCTGCAAAACGCTGCCAGCGTAGCGGGAACTTTGCTCACTACCGAAGCGTTGGTTGCCGATATTCCCGAACCCCCGACGCCCGCAATGCCCGGCGCAGGCGGTATGGACGGAATGTATTGATAACAAATTACGCCTAAAAAAATTGCGACGGCCTTTTATACGCCGTCGCTTTTTTTAACTAATATCTCGTTAAACGCTTGATTTTTTCTCAGCCGTATTGTAAAATATAGGCGTTTTGCTGGAGTATGGTGTAATGGCAGCACAGAGGCCTCTGACTCCTCTGGCGTAAGTTCGATTCTTACTACTCCTGCCACTAAAAAACTCGTTCTTCGTTATGAAAAGCGAGTTTTTTTATTTTTACAAATTATCCCGGCATAGTTTCAAAATATCGAAATAGTATTCTTATTTGTAGCGTAAGTTACAATTAAAGCGATATTTTAATGTTAATCCCCTACTTGTGTTATTGCAAAAAGCCATAAAGTAACACTTTCTTTTTCTCGGTCATATACTGACACAAACGGAGGTAAAAAGAATATGGACTGTAAATTCAAAGCCGATTTCGACTATCCGGAACTATCGATAAATAAGATAGACAAAAGGGAAGTCGCGTTACTCATGCCGGCATACGGAGGAAAAAAGAGCGAAACCACCGCCGTTATGGGGTACGCTTTTCAGAGTTACGTATTAAAAACAAACTATCCCGAAATATCTTCGTGTTTAGAAAGAATAGCGATTACCGAAATGAAACATCACGAACTGCTTGCGGACGCGATAATCGCGTTCGGCGGGATACCGTATATCGGCGGTAACAATTACTTTTGGCAAGGCGGGTTTGTTAATTACAGTACCGACGTGAAAACGATAATAAATCGCGACGTTACTTCCGAAAAAGAAGCGATTGCCTACTATAAAGAAATTATACGTTTAAGCGAAAACGAATCGTTAAAAAAACTCATCGGAAGAATTATCCTTGACGAAGCGATTCATATAGAAACGCTTAACGCTATAAAGCATCAACTGTTAAACGCCTAATCTCCTTTCTACATTAGTCTTTTTCTTATGAAAGACTAATTTCTAATTCCGATAATCGCCGCAAACAAAACGGCGATTATCGGAACGGGAACTCATACTTCCACACAAATAAATGTCTAATATTATCTGATTTTATTAGGCATATTTGTTGACAACGCTTATTAACAATTCTAAAATATATAAGATTTTTTCCTAAAGCGAGTATTTGTGATATGCGTTTTGTTTTTCTTTTTCTTGGATAGGTCTTACGGCGTTCTTACTTCCTATGCTCATTGTTAGCGAGTCTTTTACCGAATCGGTATCCGCGCGCTCGTTTCGATAAACGCACATACGCAAAATATGGTTTATTCATACTTAACGCAATCGAGTTTTAATAAAAAAAGACAAGCCGAATCGACTTGTCTTCTTTTTTTGGCGCGCCCGAATGGATTCGAACCATCGACACCAAGCGTCGGAGGCTTGTGCTCTATCCAACTGAGCTACGAGCGCATTTCTTTTTATAAATCGGGATTGGCGTCGAGCGTTAAATCGGCGGGTTCTATTCCCTCTTTAATCGCCACGAACGCCGCTTCGCCTATCATAGCCGCGTTATCGGTGCAAAGTATTTTAGGCGGTAAAAGCGCTTTTATGCCGCACTTTTCACATTCGGCGGTTATGGTTTCTCTTAAATATCCGTTCGCGCCAACGCCGCCCGCGACTGCTACGGTTTTTACTCGTTTTTTCTTAGCAAGTTTTATCACGTTTTCGACAAGCATGCCCACGGCGCGCTCTTGGAACGACCGCGCTACGTCCGCTTTGTTTATTTCTATGCCTTTTTGCTCCGCATTGTGAACGTAGTTAATTACCGCCGTTTTTATGCCGGAATAACTGAAATTAAGCGTGTTTTCGCCTTTATACGGTCTCGGCATCGGCACGTTCGGCTTGCCTAAAGCAGCGAGTTTTTCTATTTGCGGTCCGCCGGGATAGGGTAAACCCAAAACTCTTGCCACTTTGTCGAACGCTTCGCCTGCCGCGTCGTCTTGCGTTTCGCCCATTACTTGCATATCGGAATAACTTTTAACGTCAAGCACCGCCGTATGTCCGCCGCTTGCGAGAAGGCAAACAAACGGAAAAGATAGGTCCTTATGCGCCAAAAAGTTTGCCATGACGTGTCCCTTAATATGGTTTATCGGTATTAACGGAAGGTTTAACGCGTAAGCGAGCGACTTGGCGTAAGTTACTCCGACGAGCAACGCGCCTTGCAGTCCCGCGCCGTAGGTTACCGCTATTACGTCTACGTCGGACAAGGCTATTCCCGCTTTTTCCAATGCCGAATTAACGAGATTATCTATCGCCAAAATATGGTTTCTCGACGCTATTTCCGGCACTACGCCGCCGAAACGCTTATGTATTTCTATTTGCGAACTGATTTCGTTGGACAAAATCTCTCTGCCGCGTATCACGGCTACCGCCGTTTCGTCGCAACTCGATTCGAACGCCAATATATTGTAGTCCTCTCTTGTCCTAAGTAAATCGAGTTTTTTTGCCGCTTCCTCACGATAACTCATTTTTTTAACTCTTCTTCAAATACTCGATGATGAAATCTTTGAGATCTCCGTCCATAACAGCTTCGATATTGGGGTTTTCCCAACCCGTTCTATGGTCCTTAACCAACGTATACGGGCAAAAAACGTAACTTCTTATTTGGCTGCCCCATTCGATTTTTTTCAGTTCGCCTTTAAGCGACTGCGCTTCTTCCATTTTTTCGCGTTCTTTCAATTCGGTAAGTTTACCTATCAAAATACGCATCGCCATTTCTTTATTTTGTATTTGGCTTCTCTCGTTCTGGCAAGCCACGACTATTCCCGTAGGAATATGGGTAATTCTTACCGCCGAAGAAACTTTATTTACGTTTTGTCCGCCCGCGCCGCCGCTTCGATAAGTATCGATTCTTATATCGTCGGAAGCGATTTTAATCTCGTCGCTGTCGGTGATTTCCGGCATAACTTCGAGCGAAGCGAACGAGGTATGTCTTCTCTTATTCGCGTCGAAGGGACTGATTCTTACCAATCTATGCACGCCCATTTCCGCTCTTAAATAGCCGTAGGCGTTTTCCCCTTCCACGGAAAAAGTTACGCTCTTAATTCCCGCGTCGTCGCCGTCTAACTTGTCGATTTCTTTAACTTTATATCCGCTTCTTTCCGCATAGCGAGTGTACATTCTATAAAGCATTTGCACCCAGTCTTGCGCTTCCGTGCCGCCCGCTCCGGCATGCAAAGAAAGTATCGCATTGCAGTTGTCGTACTTGCCTTTAAGTAACGCCTCTTCGGATAATTCGGTTACCATATCGGCGAGTTTGGATACCTCTTCTTTGGCGTTCTCGACTTCTTCCTCTTCGTCCATTTCTTCGATTAAGTCGAGCAAGGCTATCGTATCTTCGACCTTTTTTTCTACGTCTTTGAACGACTTTATTTTTCTACTCAAGCTTGTGATTTCTCGATTTACTTTTTGAGCGTTTTCGACGTCGTTCCAAAAGCCGTCTTGTTTGGTTGTCTCCGTCAATTCGGCGAGGCGCGCTTCCGCTCCCTCGATGTTCATGGCGTCGCGGAGCGTTTTTACCTC
This sequence comes from uncultured Clostridia bacterium, assembly GCA_934296355.1. GTDB lineage: Bacteria > Bacillota > Clostridia > Christensenellales > DTU072 > CAG-1782. Next base: position 2,776 of record CAKRAY010000079.1, on the reverse strand, counting down.
GTATTGCATCTTTTCGATGATTTGTCTTTGCGAATAAAAATCTACCATTTAATATTAAATCCTTCTAATTTTCGATATTATTTCCGCGATGTCTTTTTCTCTGCAACAATCTTTATAGCGTTTGCCGCTACCGCATTTACAAGGCATATCGGGGAACAAGCCGCGTCTTTTAAGTTCTAATTCCGCAAACTTGCGTTGTTCTTCGTTACGCGCTTTCACGGTTTTTTCCACGTCCGCTTTACAAAGCGCGGAAGCGGTATTGGCTTGGATATTGTCTACCATTTCGTCGAACATATCCATACCCTCGCGTCTATATTCGATAACGGGGTCGCGTTGTCCCAAACCTCTCAAGCCGATGCCTTTTCTTAACGCGTCCATATTGTCGATATGTTGCATCCAGTATTTATCTACCATATAAAGCAGCGTTTGACGTTCGGTTTCGTGCCAATTCAAACCGTTTTCTTCGGCAAACTTGGATTTCTCTTCGTATTGCTTAACCGCCTCTTCGGTTACGGCGTTAATGATGTTATCGTAAACGAGCGAGCCTATGACGTGATTGTCAACGAAGTTCGTTCCTTTCTTAAGCAAACGCATTTCGAGTTCTCTATTTAGCGCGTCGTAGTCCACTGTGGTTTCGTCACCTTTACTTAAATCGACGTGTCTGACGATAATATCTTGTACTATCGGGCGTATGTACTTAATAATCTGGTCGTGTACGTCCGCGCCGTCGATAACTTCGTCCCTTTGCGTATAAATAAGTTGTCTTTGCTTATTCATAACGTCGTCGTAGTTAATGACGAACTTTCTTCTTTCGAAGTTAGCTTCTTCACAACGTTTTTGCGCCATTTCTATGGCTTTACTGAGCATTCCCATTTGTATGGGTTGATTGCCATCGCCCGTAGCGTAAGACATAATCGCTTTTATCCTATCGCCGCCGAATCTACGCATAACTTCGTCTTCGCATGAGATATAGAACACGCTGCTGCCCGCGTCGCCCTGACGTCCGCTTCTACCGCGTAACTGGTTGTCGATACGGCGCGATTCGTGGCGTTCGGTACCGATAACTCTTAACCCGCCAAGCGCTCTGACTTCTTCTTTTTCGGCGTCGGTTTCTTTCTTGAACTTAGAAACGAGTTCGTTATACCTTTCGCGCGCTTTGATTTGTTCGGGGTCGGTCAACGTATTGTACGCGCTCGCGACGCTGATCATATCCTCGTTAAAGCCTTCTTTCGACATTTGTTGTTTCGCCATAAACTCCGGGTTACCGCCGAGCAAAATATCCGTACCTCTACCTGCCATATTGGTGGCGATGGTTATCGCGTTCTTTTTACCCGCCTGAGCGATGATTTCCGCTTCTTTTTTATGCTCTTTTGCATTCAAAACTCTGTGTTGAATACCCTTTCTCGCCAGTTTTTTACTGATAGATTCACTCACTTCAACGCTTACCGTACCTACCAAAATGGGTTGTCCGGTGGCGTGGACTTCGATAATTTCTTCTACCGCGGCGTTGAACTTCGCCTCTTTGGTCGCGAAAACCTTATCGGGTTCGTCCACTCTTATCATTTCCATGTGCGTAGGTATCTCCACTACGTCGAGATTGTATATTCCCTTGAACTCCGCTTCTTCAGTCATTGCCGTTCCCGTCATGCCCGAAAGTTTATCGTACAAACGGAAAAGGTTTTGGAACGTAATCGTGGCAATCGTGCGATTTTCGCGCTTTATTTTTACGTTTTCTTTCGCTTCGATGGCTTGATGAAGTCCGTCGGAGAAACGCCTGCCGATCATTTTTCTTCCGGTAAACTCGTCTACTATAACGACTTCGCCGTCCTCGACGATATAGTCTACGTCCCTATCCATCATGAAGTTGGCGCGCAGAGCGTTATTGACTTTATTCACTAAATCGGCGTTTTCGGGTTCGGAAAGGTCTACTTTAAAGAACTTTTCCGCTTCGGTGATGCCCTCTTCGCCTAAATAAATGCTCTTTTCTTTTTCATCGGTGGTATAGTAGCACGCTCTTTCTTCTTCGGGTTTGTCGGAATTGTTTTCTTTTTCTTGCAATCTCGCGATTACGTTAATGAACCTCTGACATCTCTCGTAGATATCGCCCGATTTTTCGGCGGGCGCGGATATGATTAAAGGCGTTCTCGCTTCGTCGATTAAGATACTGTCCACTTCGTCCACTATGGCGAAAGTGCGGTCGCGCTGCATGCGTTGTTCTTTGGTCTTAACCATATTGTCTCTCAAATAGTCGAAACCGAGTTCGTTATTGGTACAATAGGTGATATCGGCGTTATACGCCGCTTTTTTCGCCCTGTTATCCATTCCTGGATATACGCAACCGACGGTCAAGCCGAGGAACTTATAAACTTTTCCCATCCATTCGGCGTCACGTCTTGCCAAATAGTCGTTTACCGTTACGATATGCACGCTTTTGCCGCCGAGCGAGTTAAGGTACGCCGGCAACGTGGCTACGAGCGTTTTACCTTCGCCCGTTTTCATTTCGGCTATTCTTCCTTGATGTAAAACTATACCGCCCACGATTTGCACGTCGTAATGACGCATATTGAGTACTCTCGACGACGCTTCGCGCATTACCGCAAACGCTTCGGGAAGCAGACTGTCGAGCGTTTCGCCTTGTTTTACTCTCTCCCTGAATTCGTCCGTTTTAGCGCGCAATTCTTCGTCGGAGAATTTTTTCATACTCTCTTCGAAGGCGTTTACCTTGTCGACTATTACATATAATTTTTTTATCGTTCTTTCTCTGTCTTTTCTTTGA
>CAKRAY010000078.1 GCA_934296355.1 uncultured Clostridia bacterium | reverse complement strand
GGTTAGCGACGAGGAAAAACTAAAATGGGGTAAACTTATCGAAGCATATTTACAAAACTCTACGGGGTTGAAAAACGTTTTTATGCTGGTAGATATAAGACATGACCCCACTGCCGATGATATGCAAATGTTTAAGTATTTATACTTTTACAATATTCCGTTTACGATAATTGCAACGAAAGCGGATAAACTCAGTAGAAGCGCCTGCATGAAACGAAAAAGAGAGATTGCTGCGTATATAGGGGTAGGCATTGAGAACGTATACGTCGTTTCTTCTCAGAATAAACAAGGTGCGGACGCTATATATGAACGAATTTTACAAGTAATAGCGGAGCAAACTTTACCGGAGGAAACAGAGGAAGAATAAAAAAACGGCTGTATTTAATTGTAAATACAGCCGTTTTTTTACTAAGTACTTATCGTGGGAATACAGGAGTGCTAAATACGCTACTGCACACGTCTTGAGTATATTGTTGGCAGGGCGGTAATGTCAAATATCCGTTTGTGGGTACGACGAGTATTACGTCTGCAACTACTTTTGTGATAATGGTGATACAAGCGTTCGTTGTGACCACATTGCCGTTTATTACAGTGCTTTGTAAACCGTTAATCATTACGGTAACTTGGATTTCGGGTATTATCATACCATTTTGCGGAACCCTAAGCACAATATCTTGGTCAATGTTGACCGACGCAGTGCCTGTAACGGTCGTGCCTGCGCCGTTCAGCCCAACGACAGTTAAAGGTACGTTTACGGTGTATTGAACCCGAGAATTTTCCGATGACGGAATGGGAGTTACCGTAAGCGAAGTCAATGAACTAACGCCCGTGCTGCTAACGCTGGCAATGCTTACGGCTGTTTCGCCTCCGAAATCAACCGTAAACGTCATGCTTTCACTTCTTCTCGATATGCAAGCGTCAAAAACGCGTTTTGTATCTATGCATACCTTCGCAGAGGTGTTGTCACAACATAATGTAGAAGGGTTTGAATTTTTAAAGTAGCAAGCCATAACATTTTCCTCTTTCAAAATTTATTTTACTGCTACATATTATGAAAAATATCGATTGAGTGTGATTATGACGTTTTTATATTGAAAAGTAAAAACATTAGTGGTATTATATTTATATGAAAATATTTGCCATCAGCGACTTACATCTCAGTATTGCATCGGATAAGCCTATGAACGTTTTTGGCGGTTCATGGGAAGGCTATTGGGAAAAAATAAAGGAAAACTGGCTTAATAAAGTGACCGAAAACGACGTCGTGTTGATCGCGGGGGATATTTCATGGGGAATGAGTTTAGAACAAGCGCTTCCCGATTTAGAAGCAATAGCGGCTTTGCCCGGAAAAAAAGTGTTAACCAAGGGCAATCACGATTACTGGTGGAGTACTTATAAAAAAATTACGTCGCTAAATCTTGAAAATATGTACTTCATACAGAATAACGCCGTAAAAATAGGGGACTATATCTTTTGCGGTACGCGCGGTTGGACTGTCGATGACGACGATGATTTTTCCCCGGAAGATAAAAAGATTTACGATAGGGAAGTAATTAGGCTCGGTTTGACGTTGAAATCCGCCGAACAACTTCGCGTAAACGACGAAACGATAGTCGGTATGATTCACTATCCACCCTTTAATTATAGGTTTGAAGATTCGGACTTTACAAAATTATTTGAAGAATACGGAGTTAAAAAAGTAATATACGGACATTTGCACGGTAATAGCGCTAGGTTTAAGGACGTAGTTAACAAGCGAGAAACGAACTTTTATTTAACTTCGTGTGATTTTCTGAAAAACGATTTGTTAGAGATTTATTGATTACCCGGCATAGTAAAATGAGTCAACCCTTTCAGAGGGTTGATTTTTTTTGCCTATTATATGCCGCGTTGTGGTAACGATTCCCAACAATAAGGTCTTCGGTGGAACTGTTTCCCAAAAACAATTAAAAAATATAAAAAAAGTTGCTTTAAGTGGTTGCAAATGGAAAATAATGTGATATAATAGAGTTACGTTAATAATCATGAGGGAGTAGCGGGAACAAAATGTACGTAGGCGAGTATCGAGTTGCTTTAGATGACAAAAGCAGAATGAGAATACCTAGCAAACTAAAAAACCAACTTGGCGGTCAAGCAGTAACTATTTGTGCAGGTACCGAAAAGTCGCTATTCCTTATGACGGAAACGCAATTTAGGAAATGGGTCGGAGAATCCGCGGAAAACTCGCTTATTAGCGAACGCGAAAGACAAAACGCATTAAGAATGATAAGTTCCACGGTTTTCTATCCGGAGGAAGACGGACAAGGAAGATTTGTGCTTCCGGCTAAATTGCGCGCTTATGCGGGTATTGACAAGAAAGTTGTGTTCTTAGGCGCAATTAATAGAATCGAAATATGGTCCGAAGAAGCATACGAAGCGTCGTATGGCGTGGACCAATTAGATATCAATGCGGCAGTTAAAGCGCTTAATATGTAACGAATATGGAATACAATCATTTCCCGGTATTATATAAGGAAACATTAGAGGGACTTTGTATTAAACCTGACGGAGTATATGTAGACGGCACTCTCGGCGGAAGCGGACATTCTAAAGGGATACTCGAAGCTAATCCCACCGTAAGATTGATTGCTAACGACCTAGACTTAACCGCAATAGAAAACGCGAAAGAAAAACTCGCGCCGTACCTTGATAGAGTAACCTTTATAAACGATGATTATAAGAATATTATCTATCACTTAGATAGGCTCGGGATAGATAAGGTAGACGGAATACTGCTTGATCTCGGCGTAAGTTCATATCAAATCGACACGGCAGACAGGGGATTTTCCTACGTTAAGGACGCTGCGCTCGATATGAGAATGAATCAGAGTCAATCGTTATCGGCGTATGAAGTGGTCAACGGATATTCGGAAGAAGACTTAACGAGAATTCTATTCGAATACGGCGAAGAAAGATATGCGCGTTATATCGCAAAAAAAATAGTAAATAAACGTGCCGAGACGCCGATTAAAACAACTTTGGAATTAGCGGAAATCGTAGCGAGTTGTTATCCGGCAAACGAAAGATATAAAGGCGGAAATCCCGCCAAGCGAACCTTTCAAGCGATAAGAATTGAAGTTAATAACGAATTGCAAGGCTTATATGAGTTTATATATAACGTCGCATTAAGGTTAAAGGTAGGCGGTAGAATGTGCGTTATTACATTTCACTCGTTAGAGGATAGAATAGTAAAACGCGCGTTTCAAGAATTAGAAAAAGATTGCGTATGCGACAAACGATTGCCCGTATGTAATTGCAATAAAAGAAAGGAAGTAAATATTATCACGAAAAAGCCGATACTCGGGAGTAAAGAAAGTGAGATTAACAAGAGATCGGAAAGCGCAAAACTAAGAATAATAGAAAGAGTAGAGAGGGAGCCATAGTAATGAACGACGAATACTTGACGGCATATGACAGATATATGCTCAGTAAGAAAGTAAACGGTAACCAATTCGACACGCATGAGGAAATAAACGAAAAAGAAGAGGAAACTTCGAGAAGAAATAATCGTATGTCGGACGAATACGTTGCATATGTTCAACAACAATTAAGAAGAACCGGTCCCTCGGATAGTCATGTTATGACCGAAGAAGAGTTTTTGAATTCCAATACAAGTACCGCAACGGTTAAGGTCGCGCGCGAAAAACGCAATAACGTGCAATTCAAAAAGTTCGGCAAGTATTTATTGATAGGTTATGTCATTATTATGTTGGCTTTAGCATTAATAGTAATAGTGAAAACGACAACCTCTAATAATCATTATGCCGACGCGGCGCAAATAGAGGAATCAGACACTCATTCGCAAATCGTGAAAATGCCTGACGAACAAGAAGAATGCGAAGATAATTGGTTTGATAAATTGTGCGATTCACTGAAAAAGTGAGGTAAACAATTAAAGAAAATTCTCAATATCGACTAAAGAAAAGATTATTAGCAATAGTTTTGCTAATAATCTTTTTATTTGTCGGGATAATCGCCAAATTAATCTATTTGCAACTTGTAGACGGAAAACGTTTACAAGTTCTTGCCGCAGACCAATGGGCGCGCGATATACCGGTAATAGGCGAACGTGGCGATATAAAAGACGTCAACGGAAATATTCTGGCGGATACGAAAACGGGATATTCCTTATACGCGCGTCCGAACTCCATTAAAGATAAAGAAAAAACAGCGCGCGTGTTATCCGGCGTGCTTGGATTAGATTTTGGATACATTTTAGAAAAAATCAGCAAAAAAGTCAGCGAAATAACGATAAGCAAAAAACTTACCGCAGAACAAATCTCAATGATTTACGCTAACGACGTGACGGGAATTTATTATTCGCAAAACGTTCAAAGAGAATACACTTACGGTGATTTTTTATCGAGCGTTTTAGGATTCACAAATATCGACGGAAGCGGGCAAACCGGTATCGAGTTACTTTACGACGAATATCTTAAAGGCAAAAACGGTTACATTCTAACCGAAACGGACTTGGTGGGTAGAGAAATAGACACGGGAAAGACGTATTACGTAAAGGGCTCCAAAGGCGCTAACGTGTATCTCACGATCGACTATGCAATACAGAGATTCGTGCAAAATGCCGTAAACGAGGCATACGAAAGCAATAAAGCGAAAAGCGCAAGTTGTATCGTAATGAATCCGAAAACCGGCGCGATTGTTGCGCTTGCGCAATCTCCTTCGTTTAATCTAAACGATATACCTCGTAACGACGTAGCTAAACTACTTGAATTAAGCAAAAATACGGTTGTTTCAAACGTATATGAACCCGGCTCTACGTTCAAAGTACTTACGGCGGCGATAGGAATAGAAAACGGTTTCGTGAATGATGGCACAAGAGTTTATTGTCCGGGGTATCGTATTGTTGACGGAAAGAGAATTAAATGTTGGCGTACGATAGGACACGGGTCGCAAAAGTTTAACGAAGCCGTAGAGAACTCATGTAACTGTATGTTTATGGACATCGCTTTGGGCGTCGGAAAAGATAAACTTTATGACGGACTGATAAATTTCGGAATCAACGAAAAAACGGGAGTGAACCTTTTGGGCGAGGGCTCGGGTATAATGATATCGCGAGATTTATTGAAAAACGTCGATATTGCAAGAATAGGATTCGGGCAAGCCGTGGCGGTTACGGCAATCGAACTATTAACAGCAACCGCTTCGGTAATAAACGGAGGCGAACTGCTGACGCCGTATATAGTGGACAGAATAGAAACAGACGATGGCGAAACGTTATTTAAAGGCGAAAAAAAGGTTAGAAGAAACGTGGTTTCGCAAAAAACAAGCGAAAAAATGCGAGCTATTCTCGAAGGCGTCGTCAATAACGGAGGTGGAAAAAACGCAAAAGTAGACGGTTTTCGTATAGGCGGAAAAACCGGTACTGCGCAGAAGTATTTGCCTGACGGTAGAGGAATCGACAGAGGGAAATACGTTGCGACATTTATGGGTTTTTGTCCTGCGGATGACCCGGAATACATATTGCTATTCATCGTTGACGAACCTTCGGCGGGTCCGTATTACGGGAGTATTGTTTCCGCGCCGCAAGCAGCAAAAATATTCGAGCAAATAATTAACTATAAAGGATGGAAAAAGCAAATCGAAGAAGAACCTAAAAAAGTGTTCGAAATGCCGGATTTAATAGGATTATCATTAACGAAAGCAATCACGATATTAAAAGAAAACAATATGTACTACGAATTAGACGGAGAATACGTTGGCGATTCTATAGTAAAAGAACAAATACCGGTATCCGGTAGTAGCGTAACCGAAGATAACGTTGTATTAATAAGAATTTCTGAGTAAGGTGATATCGATTATGAAAAAGATTAGTGAATTATTGCGTGGCGTTAGCGTAGTAGAAGATCCATATACGCCGAATAGCAAGGTGTACGGAATAACGTGCGATTCGCGTAAAGTGAAAAACGGTTACATGTTTTTTGTGACCGACGGGAATCGTAAATTCATTGCCAAGAGTATTAAAAACGGCGCAAAATACATTGTTACCGATGACAAAGAATACATCGGAAACTATCTTGTAGTGGAGAATATACGAATCGCCATGGCAAGGATATCCGCTAATTATTATGATAATCCGCAAGAAAATTTGAAATTTATTTGTTTAGTCGGTACGAACGGGAAAACTTCAACCGCGCATATTATCGACGAACTGTTATCGTTGAATTATAAAACGACGTTGATAGGCACTATCGGTGCAACAATAGGCGATAAAGACTATCCAATCGATATGACAACGCCCGATCCGGAAATTTTGTACGAAATATTGAAACTATCGGTGGACGAAGGAGTAGATTATGTAATATACGAAAATAGCGCGCATTCGATTGCCTTGCAAAAAACATACGGAATCGTAAACGATATCGGAGTTTTTACAAACATCAGTCAAGATCATCTTGATTTTTTTAAGGACTTTTCTGTCTACGCAAATACAAAAATAAATTACTTTAATGCAAAAAACATGAAAAAGTGCGTGGTAAACGGTGACGACGAGTTTGGTAAGACGATAATAAAAAACAACAGTAATCGTTGCATAAGTTACGGAATAGATGAACCTAACGAGGTTTTTGCCATAAAAATCGATATGCAAAAACGTATGAATTTCGTTTGTAACGTTTTTGACGATATTCTTTACATAGATACGAGTTTATACGGTAGGATGAATGTCTATAATATAATGGCTGCAATTACCGTGGCAAGATTATGCGGAGTTGAATGTGGCACGATAGAAACGTTATTATCGTGTATAAAACCGATTCCCGGTAGATTCAATATAGTGAACGAAAATCCAAGAATCATTATCGATTTTGCGCATACGCCGGATGGTTTGAAAAATGTTTTAAGCGAAGCAAGAAAATTAACTAACGGTAGATTGATAGTTGTATTTGGTTGCGGTGGCAACAGAG
>CAKRAY010000077.1 GCA_934296355.1 uncultured Clostridia bacterium | reverse complement strand
AAAACCTTTTTTGGCATCCCGATGTCATCATAAGCGGATAACTTAACGTACGTTTTTATCTTATTGTCGGCGATGTCAATCGACTCTGCCGAATTAAAAACTCGTATAGAATTTTTCTCTAACCACCGCGCAAAATTAACGTCTTTATCGAGAAACACAACGAAATCGCAATTAAAAAAAGTTTTTCCTTTAATTTGTGGCAAGTTGTTTTCGTATATGCTTACGGTCACGTTTTTTTTAGAAAACTCCTCTCTTAATCTGTCGACCTGATACGTGTAAGACGCGCTCTTATAATAGCCGTTAACGACGATAACTCCTATCAATTTTTCTCCTTCATCAGACAATTACTTATAAGCGTCGTATGCGCGTTTTCTTTCGAAATCGTAATATTCGTTATACCGCTTTCAAAACCATTTTTCTTCATGTTATTATAAAAAGTTCCCGAAGCGGTTTTTGAAAGCGCAATTAAATTTAGAGGAATATCGACTTCGAGATTTATCGTTAACGATTCTTCGGCGAGGTACAGTCCGCTAATGGCGTTTTCGCTTGCCGTTATATTTTTATTCCCGTTGACGCTGTCGTACAACCTAAACGAATAAAAGCCGTTCTCGTCGGTTTTCAATGTTAATTTTGCTAGCGCTTTACCGCTGTTATTCATTACGGTAACGCGAATTTTTACATTTGCGATTCCGTTGCCGTATCCGTCGTTCATCGTTCCGTCCGCATTAAGGTCGTTATAAACATATCCGCAAATCGTCGTATAGCCTAAGTTCGTACCATACTGATAATTCTCGCTTCTAAAAGTGTTTAATACGAAATTCTCGTAGAAAAAGTTGCTCGTTCCGTGCGCGTCGGAATCGGGCGCGTTGTCGGTCGCTCTTTTTTGAACGAACTCCACGCCTTGCAACGTTTTGATGTAAATCGTGGGCGTCCATGCAGAAATTCCGTAATTAAAGCCGCGTTTCGCGCCGGCGCTCTCCGTGTAATCGTTAGAAATCGCCCTATTATTAAGAATCGGTCTGGTTGCGTTTTCTCCCCAATTCGTTCTGCTTAAATCTGAAACGTTTTCAAAATCCTCGATATCGTGCGGATAACCGGCGGGAAACTCGCCTACGCCGCTCGCTCTTTCGAACGAGTCGTCGCTGCCTATAACGCTGTACAAATACCAATCGAGGGCAACTCTCTTATATTGTTTATAATCGCGAAAACTCTCGTTAGAAGAATATCTTTCCTCCAAAGTTAAATAAGCGGAATTTTCTTTAATATTTTTTATGCTCTCTTTCGCCAAATTTCTATCGGTTTCGTAAGCATAATTTATCTCCTCGTTTTCTTTATTTTTAGAATGTTCCAAACTCTCTATGATTTCTACGGCGGTAGGCGTCGAAGAGAGGCTTTTCACCTCTTTTTCTATCAGTCCTATCGAGCCTTCGCTTCCGTCCAAACTTTCGTCGAAACTCGCCTTAAAAGATAACGCGTCCACGTCGTAATAGGGATCGCATAAGGTAACCCTTGACGGCATTAACGCCGAAACGGTAGAGTTCGTATCGGTATAGAGATTGGCGTAATATGCGCACGATAATGCGAACGTTGCGCCCACGCCGTTACCTACGTAGCGTACTTCGCCTTTTTGCCCGAGTTTTTGCAGTTCCTCGTTTATATAAGCGGAAGCGACTTCGGCAAGCGAATAACCTAAATTCACTTCTTTTACTTCTCCGTCTAAAACATAGCGACTTTTATACGACGTGAGTATCTTAGTCAAAATGCTTTCGGTATTCTCGTCGTAAACAAATTTCTCGTAATGTAAGATTCCCACGTTAATATTCGCCGTTCTTTCCCAATAGAAGGCGACGTCGTAATAATCTCCGTCTTTAGCCTCTCTGATTCCTTGCGCTTTCCAGCCGAGAGTTTTATGGTTTATCGTTTCCGACGCGTCGGTTACGGACTCGTTATAAACTCTCTTATCCAAATTAAAAACGAATTCTTTATCCGTTTCTCCGTGGAAAAGAATCATGGTCGGGCGAGAATTCTTATAGCCGTAATTCCATTCGAGATACATCGCGTTGTCGTTTTGAACCTCGGTAAAATTGTTTATCTTGTCGGTGGTAAGATATTCCGCTTTTTTTGTAGTACATGCGGTCAGCGCGACGCAAACGGTTGCCGCCACCGAGATAATCAGTAACCATGTCAAAACAAACTTGGCTTTTTTCATTTTTTACACTTCCGTTATATGCTTTACCGCGTAAATTGCGTTGTCGGGGACGTTGCAAGGTTTACCTTTGCTCTTAACAAGTCTTGACATAAGGATATCCTCGGTATTTACGCTCGTGATTTTACCCGCTTCGTCAACGATAACCACGTCATACGCGTTCGTTACCATTCCGGCAAACAATAAATCGTCCGGGCTTACCTCGATTAACGAAGTACCTTTACGCGCGCGCTTCGAAACGTCCGCTTGCGACGCCAAAACTCTCTTGCCGAATCCGCTCTTTGTAATAAACACGATTTCCCCTAATAAACTATTATCGTAAGAATCGAGTTCGTGTTGCGAAGCGTAGGCTATTTTTACGCCGTCTTCAAGCGCCATACCGATAACACCGCCCGTTCTGCGTCCGGTAACTCCGAATTCTTCATGCGGTACGTTAAGCACGTTACCATCGGCGGATATCATAACTATATTCGTATCCGGTTCTCTTATTTCAACGTTAATTACTTCATCGTTGTCTTTAAGTACTATCGCTTGATAGAATGACTTATTGATTACGTATTCGCCGACAAGCGATTTCTTTACCATACCGTTTCTCGTAAAGAAGTAGATTTCCTTTTCGGCGTCTTGCTCTCCGAAAACGAGAAGTTTTACGCATCTCTCGTCCATTGCCGCGTCGGGAGCCAAGTCGAATACCGATATGCCTTTATCTCCGTATCGAGTTTCGTCTAAGTTATTGGTATTTATTCTTAAACAATTACCCTTGTCGGTGAACGCGTAGGCTTGCATGTTCTTGTCAACATAAACTTGCTCTTTTACCACTTCGTTAAGTACCGTCGGCTTCATTCTTCCCGCGGCGTTTAAGAATTGTACCTTACTGATAAACCTCAATTCCCCTCTCACTCCGCATACGAGATAGCCTCTCTTACTGCCGTTTGCCGCTTCATAAGGGTTGTGTTCTATTTCCGCAAGGCTGCCGACGATGGTCGTAAGTCTTCTCGTTCTGAACTTGTTTCTTACCTCGAGCAATTCTTCGCGCACTACTTTAAGTTGTTCCGCTTTCGAATTCGTTATTTTAGTTAAACGGGCGATTAGTTTCTTTATTTCCGCAAGTTCGTTCTCTATCTTCGTGACTTCGAGTTTGGTAAGACTTGCAAGTTTCAAATCAAGTATCGCGTCCGCTTGTCTATCCGTAAGATTGTATTTCGCTTTCAGTTTATCCTTGGCGTCGGAACGAGAACTGCTTGCCTTTATGAGCGCGACCACACCGTCGATATCGGGGAGTATAATGGCGAAACCGTCCAATATATGCTCTCTTTTTTTAGCGTTGTTCAAGTCGAACTGCGTTCTCCTCAAAACCACGTCGCGTTGGTGCGCTATATAGTATTTCAATACAGGTATAAGTCCGAGTTGTTGCGGTCTGCCGTCGGCAATCATCATCATATTAATACAGAAATTGCACTGCAAATCGGTCTTCTTGTAGAGGAATTCGAGAATTTTCGTGGCGTCTTCGCCTTTTTTTACCTTTATTGCTACCCTTATTCCGTTTCTGTCCGATTCGTCGACGATTTCCTGTATTCCGAGCAAAACAGCCAATTTCGGGTCTTTCGTCGCCGCCGCTTCTTCTCTTAATTCTTTTATTTTTATTTGTAACGTACTCTTATTTACGCCGTAAGGTATTTCGTGAATAATTATATTTTGGCGACCGTTGTCGTTTTCTATATCCACCTTGGCGCGCATGGTTACTTTACCTTTACCGGTCGAATAGATAGTCTTGAAAGAATCCGCTTCCGTGACGAAACCGCCGGTCGGGAAATCGGGTCCTTTAATAATCGTCAATAACTCTTCTACGGTAATTTTGGGGTTGTCTATTACCGCCACCGTACCGTCTATGACTTCCGTCAAGTTGTGCGGAGGAATGTTGGTTGCCAGTCCTATTGCTATACCGCTCGCGCCGTTTACGAGAATATTAGGGAACCTGCCGGGTAATACTTCGGGTTCTTTCAAACTGTCGTCGAAGTTCTTTCCCCATTGCACGGTGTCTTTTTCCAAATCTCTAAGCAATTCGCAAGCGAGCGGAGCAAGTCTTACTTCGGTATAACGCATTGCCGCCGCGCCGTCGCCGTCGATAGATCCGAAGTTTCCGTTACCGTCGACCAGCACGTTACGCATATTAAAATCTTGCGCCATATATACCATTGCGCCGTAAACCGAAGTATCGCCGTGCGGATGGTATTTACCTAAGCAATCGCCGACTACACGCGCCGACTTTTTATACGGACCGTCGGGTTTCATATTAAGTTCGTGCATCGTATAGAGTATACGCCTTTGAACGGGTTTTAAGCCGTCCTCCACTCTCGGCAACGCTCTATCCAAAATGATACTTTCGGCATAGGGCATCATATACGAATGAATAGCCTTTTCAAGCGTACAATCTACTATTTTTTCTTCGTAAATATCCTCTACGTTTACAGTCGTTTTCTTTCTCGCGCACATTAATCTTTTCCTCCGTATTTGAGAGCAAATTCGTCTACTCTGTTGAACGTAGCGTATTTGAAAATGTAATCTTTTCTTTTCTCCGCGCCCTCGGTCATAAAGATATCTATTAGTTCGTTCGCTTCCATTGCGTCCTCTATCTTAACTCTCGTCAACATTCTCGTACGCGGATTCAACGTAGTATCCCATAACTGGTCCTTGTTCATTTCGCCCAAACCTTTATATCTTTGTATTCTCAGTTCTCCGGAAAACGCCTTGAACTCTTCTACGACTTTATCTAGTTCTTCGTCGTCGTAGGCATATTTAACGTTTCCTTTCTTTTCTACTTTATATAAAGGCGGCATACCGACGTAAACTTTGCCTTCGGTAATAAGTTCGGGCATCAATCTGTAAAAGAACGATAATAAAAGCGTTCTTATATGATAACCGTCGTAGTCGGCATCGGAAAGAATTATGATTTTATGAAAACGCAAATCGCTCATTTTGAAGTCGACGCCTATACCGGTACCGAGCGCCGCTATAATCGTCCTTATCTCTTCGTTTTCGTAAATCTTTTTCTTGTTCGCCTTTAGTACGTTAAGAGGTTTTCCTCTAAGGGGTAAAACAGCCTGGGTTTTTCTATCCCTACCTTGTTTTGCGCTACCGCCCGCGCTATCGCCCTCTACTATAAACAACTCGTTCAATTCGGGCGTTTTTCCGGTACAAGAAGCAAATTTACCTACAAGCGCAGTGCCTGAAATAGCGTTTTTCGACCTTTCTACTTGCGCGGCGTGCTTCGCGACCTCTCTTACTTGCGCCACTTCGAGCGCTTTTTTAATAATGTAGTCGCCTATCGGCTTATTCTTGGGATTGGCAAAAAACTCGCTTAATTTGTCTACGAGCAAGGATTCTACCACGTCTTTAACCCACTTGTTGCCGAGTTTTGCTTTCGTTTGTCCTTCGAACTGCGGATTGTGCATTTTTATAGCCAAAACCGCCGTCATACCCTCTCTAAAATCGTCTCCCACAAGGTCGGCGCTTTTGTTTTTTAACATGTTGTGATTTTTTGCAAAAGCGTTCATACTTCTCGTAAAAGCCGAGCGGAAACCCGTTACGTGAGTGCCGCCCTCGATGGTTTTAACGTTATTTACGAAACTATAAAATCTTTCGGAAATGCCGTTGTTATGTTGCAAGGCAAGACGTATTCTTACTTGTTCGTTCTCGACTTCGAAATACATCATCTTGTTATAATTGTCCGCAACGCCTTCGTTAAGATACTTAACAAAATCTATTATTCCGTTTTCAAAGTGATACTCGTAGTGAATTGCCGGCGATTCTTCGGTAACGTTTCTCTCGTCGGTGAACGTAATAAAAAGTCCGTGCGTCAAAAATGCGTACTCGCGCAATTTATTGTTTATTTCCTCGGAATCGAACTCCACGGTATCGAAAACTTTCGGGTCGGGCTTGAACGTTACGGTAGTACCCTTGTTTTTAGTCTTGCCTACTACCCTTAAGCCTTCTTTAATTATACCGCTTCTCGTTACCCCGTTGACGGTAGGAGAATGGAAATCTATTCTGTACAACTTTCCGTCACGCGCAATCTCTGCGGTAAGCCATTCGCTGAGCGCGTTGGTAACGCTCGCGCCTACGCCGTGCAAACCCGCGCTGAACTTGTACACTTCGTCGTTAAATTTTCCGCCCGCGTGAAGTTTACCGAAAACAAGTTCTACCCCGGTAAAACCCTCTTTGTTTTTGTCTACCGGAATACCTCGGCCGTTATCCGCTACCGTAGCCGAGCCGTCCGCGTTTAATATAACGTCGACTCTCGTAGCGTAACCGTTTTCCACTTCGTCAATCGAGTTATCTACTATTTCCCACAGAATATGGTGTAAACCCTTAATGTCAGTCGTACCGATGTACATACCCGGTCTTGTTCTTACGGGTTCTAACCCGTCGAGTACGACAATATCATTGGATGTATATTCGTTTTTCGCCATAAATCCTCCTTTGTTAGTAAGAAAACATTATATTTTCGTATAAATATAAATAAAAATAGTACTTTCTAAAAGATACCGTGATATAGTACCATATATCGAATAGTTTGTCAAGGAAGAAAAGCGCCGGGAAATATCCCGAAAAAATCACAAAAAACGCAAGTCGATAGGAAGACGGCGGTTACTTCGATTTTACTCGCCGAGGGCTTTCAAAAAACGTATTAAATCTTCACTGTATTTATTAGGTTCGGGAACGATTATTTCTTTCGGCTTATTAAAAAAAACGTTAAGCGCAAGATTTTTTTCTTTATCTCCCACTAAATCGGCAAGCGCGATTTTCTTTCCGCTAATTTTATCGTACAAGCCGTCGTTAATTACTAAAACGCCCTCTCTTGCGC
>CAKRAY010000076.1 GCA_934296355.1 uncultured Clostridia bacterium | reverse complement strand
AAATATACGTTCGCCTTCCATACTGCGTAAAGCGTGACCGTCGCGCCGTTTACCGCCGAAAGGTTTACCACGCTTTCTCTATTTTCATAAACGACCGCGCCGTTTGTCGTCGTCGCCCAGCCTTGGAAGGTCCAACCTTTTAACGCGAAACCGTTTTCGGAAAGCGCGCCGTAAGAATCGTAAGAGTGAGTGGAACGAGTCGTCGAACCCGTCACGGTTCCGCTTGCGGTAGCGGGTGCGTTTTTATCGTATTCTACAAAATATACGTTCGCCTTCCATACTGCGTAAAGCGTGACCGTCGCGCCGTTTACCGCCGAAAGGTTTACCACGCTTTCATTATTTTCATAAACGACCGCGCCGTTAGTCGTCGTCGCCCAGCCTTGGAAAGTCCAACCTTTCAAAGCGTAGCCGTTTGCGTTAAGCGACTTCGCCGCGTCGTACGTATGGGAAGAGTCGCTCGTAGAACCCGTTATCGTTTCGCTTGCGGTAGCGGGCTTGTTCTTATCGTACTTAATCGTATACTCGTTGGCGGTCCAATACGCGTAGAGCGTGGTCGCCGCGTAAAAATCGCAATTTCTCGCGCTTGCGCCGGTAGAAGTGTAATATTGAGTTCCGAGTCCGTTCGCCTTGGAATAATAGCCCCGGAACGTGTATCCCGTACGCGACGGAACGGTGATTTTGGGCATTGCCGCGTTATATGTGGCCGTAGCGGAAAGAGTTCCGCCGCTGCCTTTTTGCATATCGAGCGTAACCGCGCTTTGCTTTGCCACGCCGCTTGCGACGAACGATAAATCCCCGGTTATGTACGCGCCTTTGACCGTTATAAGTCCGCTCGTTTTGTTGTAAGTATAACCGGCGGTTTTCGTAACGCCGCCCACCTTAAACGTGATTGATTGAGGTAGGTTGTATCCGGTGTTTGTTTTGAGCGTCGCCGTGTAGTCCGTGCCGTAACTCGCTTCGCTTTTTCCGCTAAACGATAGGTTGGTTAGCGTGGACGATACGGTCATTTTCTTGTAATATTGTACTGAGCCGGAAGAGAGGGAAGACTTTGTGTAAGTAAGTTCGTTACCCGCTTCGTCCTTAACGGTAAGTCCCGTCACCGAATAAAGCGACAACTTTCCGCTTTTGTTAAGTTCGGGCAAAGTAAAGGTATAACATATCTTGCTTTTGCCGCTTTGGGTAACCAAACTGCTTGAACAGGTAGCGCTAGTCACAGTTCCGTCCAAAGCGAGTTTCGCCGTGCCGTAGGAAGAAACGCTTACTTTTTCGTCTAATTCCAAGTAATATTTCAAGACGTTGTTTGCTATCGCGACGTTATTCGTTACGTCGGTAATGCCGCTTTTATCGGAAGAAATTTTCGACACCGTGGGCGCGGTCGTATCCGTCAAGGTGCAAATCAATCCGCCGATGAACGGTCGCGCGGCAAGAGAACCCCAGTTCGAAACGTAGTACCTTATCGAAGCGGTGTTTTTCGGTACGGCGCGGTTCGTTATGGAAAGTTGATAGGCGCTTTTCGAAATCTCTTTCTTTTGCTCTTCGGATTCCAACTGGGTTCCGGAAGCGTTGTCGAAAAACAACTTCAACGATACGTAGTGATTGGCGGTTCCTTGACGATAATTCAGCGACGACGCCGAAACGGTCAAATCTCCCTTAGCGGCTTTCACTTTGTCGGCTTCCGATAGCGTAATTCGATACCATACGCCGTTTTCGTACGACGTGTCGCCGATATCGTCGGAAGAGTTTTTGGCTTGAATTCCCCAACCATAGGCTTCGGTATCGAGGTTAACGTCTGAATAATATCTGGCTTGGCTGTTTATTTGATCGTTGATGTTGTTCCAGCCTTGTTCGGTCAACGAGCCTTTGCCGATCGTTATCAGATTGCCGGTCGTTTGCGAGCCGGACCACTCGGTGTCGGTATTCGTTCCTTGGTTAGAACGACTTGCGTGAGCAACGGTCGGCGCGCTTAAACAAAACGTCAACGCCGCAAGTAACAGCGCGGCTACGCCGAGGAATAAAATCGCAATTTTTTTCTTCCGCATTATCATATCGGACACTCCTTAAACGATAGTATTTTTTAGATATTTTTGTTAGCATTGTATCATACGAAAATCGCCGTAGACCCGTGACAAGTTTAACCTTAACAAATCTTTACAAACAAGCGTTATACGCTTTTATAGCGAGCGTAAAAGCGGGCTTACTACGCTTCGGGGTTCGTCAGGAATATTGCAACGCGCGGAAATGTTTGATATAATGTTCTTGCGCGTGCGTTTTTCGTTATCGTTTGCCGAGTGCTTGCAAGCACGGCGAAAAAGAACTTAAACGGATTCGGTACGCGACGGAAATTCCCGAACGGACGGAAAAAGGATAATTATGAATTACAAAGTTTGCGATAGGAAATTGTTGTTCGTCGAAGACGACGAAGAATTGAAAAAAGAAATGGTCGATTATTTTTCTCCGCAAAATATCGTCTATACGGCTTCGGACGTTGACGAAGCGGCGGATATTTTGGAACAAAGCGGCAACTTCGACGCGATTATTTTAGATTTGATACTGAAAAACAGTATGGGAATGGATTTATTTAAGCATTTTTTCTTCTTGCCGCCGGTAATAATACTCTCTTCGTTAGACGGGGAGGACGTTGTCATGACGGGTCTTACCTCAGGCGCGATCGATTACGTCGTGAAGCCTTGCGCGATGCGCCTTTTGGAAACGCATATAGCGTTGCGCCTGTTGCCGAAATCGGACGCGGTGAAAACCTTCGGGCAGTTGTCGATAAACGCCAACACCCGTACCGTAAAATATCGAAACGCGACTATCGCGCTTACTCCGTCGGAGTTTAATATTTTGTTCTTTTTGGTAAAAAACCACGGCAATTATTTTACCGCCGACGAGATTTACGAACAGATCTGGTGCGCGCCCAGTTTGCATACGACCACTATACGCGCGCATTTGTCTTCGTTGCGCAGAAAGTTGAAAGCGGCTTTGCCCGGCGCGGACGTAATACGCACGGAGTTTAATAAGGGTTACTGCTTTACGGGAGAGATTTTATGAAAAAGAACGTGCGTAACCTTGTGTTTTTACTGAGCGTGGCGGTATGTTGCCTGGCATTTACTTTGGGATTAAGTTTCGCCGAACCGAGTTTTATTAAAGAAACTAAGAATAAGAAGAAAAATTTTGACGGCGTTTCGATAAACGCGGTTTCGATTTTCGACGTGCAAGGCGTTATGAAAATGACTGCGGTTAACTATCTGGCCGACGATTTCGCGGAGCCGAACGAGGCCGTGTCCGACGCCGATACGGGCGATTCTCCCGCGAGGAGAGGAACGTACCGTTTTTGTATAGACACTCTCGACGGCGAAGAGTGGAACGATACGGAAAAACTTAACGGCTTGCTCAAAGCCGACGGAAATTGGCATTTGACGATGTATATTCCGCCCGTGTTTTCCGCTTGCAGCGTGTACGTGCGTTTTCAAAACAAGGAGTATATCGGCTCGATAGACAGATACAACATCGCTTATTACGGCTCGTTTTCCGCGCCGTCGGAGTTTGACGACGACGTTACCCACGAAACCGCCGTACAACCTATTTTCATAGATATTCCGATTTCGACCGAGCGTAAGTATTCTAAAGAATGTATGGTTACGATACATTACGAAACGGACAACGACAACTTTACCGGTATTTCGAACGAGATATTGATAGGAGAAGACTCGGCGGTGAGAAGAACGGTAGAAGGCAACCGTTCGTTAGTGCTTATCGGCGCGATGACGGGCGCGGCGACGCTTTTGCTGTTCCTTTTCATTTGTATATTAAAGCGTTCGCTTACCTTCGTGCCGCAACTGGTGTACGCCACGGGAGTATCGCTCGCTTTGTTTTCCATATATAAACTATTCGGACTGACGACGATTCCGTATTTTTGGCTGGGCATACGCGAATGTTCGATAGGGTTGACGCTCGTCGCTTCGGCGTGGTATTTACCTAAGAGGGTGGGTAAATTTCCTCTTTCGCGCGTTGCCATGAGCGTTGCCGGCGTTGCGAGCGTAGCGGCTTTTGTCGGTCCGATGCTGACTTCGACTTCCGCGTACGTCGCTTTTCGCATTATCTATATGACCCTTGCGGCGATAAGCGTCGTAGCCGTTTTGGCGTTTATCGTCCGCGACGTGGCGCAAGGCAAACCCGTCGGTTTGCGACTTAACACCGTCATTTCCGTGTCGCTGGCGATAACGGTTTTGTCGTTCAAACAATCGTTCCCGTTTATCGCCGGTTCGCCGGTGTTCTGGCTATGTTTGTTAATGTCGATAGTAACGGTTGTGCTAGGCTTTCGCGAGTTTACTTCCGCCGAGATACATAACAGATACCTTACCGTCAATTTGGAGAAAGAGGTCGCTAAGCAAACGCAAAACTTGCAGACGGTTATTGCCGAGCGCGACAAAATTTTACTGTACGTGAGCCACGATATGAAAAAGACCGTCGTGGGAATGAACGGCTCGCTTACGGATTTAAGAGGTTATTTGACCGAGCCTGAATTGATTGCGAAAGTAGACTGCATATTGCAAAAAAACGCGGAACTGAAAAAAGATTTCGCCGATTTGGGAAAGTACGGCAAGCAAAACTTCGTTGCCGAACAATCGGAAGTCCTTAATTTGAGCGACCTCGTGAACAAAGTGACGAACGAACTGCGCCCCGACTGCGAAGCGAACGGCATCGTTTTGACCGTTGACGTTCCCGACAGACTGGACGTTTACGCGAAGAAAACCGCGCTTGAAAGCGTAATAATGAATTTGGTTCTGAATGCAATCGAACATTCGTCGTGTAGTCGCTTGGAAGTCGCCGTTACGAAAAGAAAAAGCGAATGTTTGCTAAGTATAATCGACGACGGAGTCGGCGTGACTACGGACAGGGATATTTTCGAGCCGTTCGTTTCGGTCGCGCCCAACGAAAACAATACCGGACTCGGACTGTTTTTGGCTAAGTCCGTCGTGGAATCGATGCACGGAGAATTGAAGTACGAACGTAAAGACAATTTGACCGTATTCTCCGCCACGTTGCCGCTGGCATAGAGTATTGCGCTTAAATATATTAATGATTGAGGGTTCCTAAGCCGAATTTACGGTAACCTAAAATATCGATACGAGAGCATCAGTCTTTCTTTACGTGCACGTCGAGTTGCGGATAGGGAATACTTATTCCGTTGTTGTCGAAGGCGATTTTCACATTTTCGAGCATGTCCGCTTTTAAGGCGTGGTAGTCGTCGTTTTTACACCATATCTTTGCCGTAAGGTCGATACTGCTTTCGCTTTGCGCGCTCATTCTTACCGAAGGCGCGGGGTCGTTTAGGACGAGGGGATTGTTTTTGGCAACCTCGAGAATGACGGTTTTCGCTTTTTCGAAGTCGTCCGCATACGATACGGAAAATACGATATCTACTCTGCGCATATCTTTTTCGCTGTAATTCACGATTTCGGAAGAAGAAAGTTTTCCGTTAGGTAAATATACGACTTTGTTGTCGCTTGTACGGAGTTTCGTGTGGCAAATGAGTATGTCTTCCACCGTGCCTTCGTACCCGCACGCCGCGATGTAGTCGTCCACTTTTAACGGTCTTGTTATAAGGATAAGAACGCCTCCGGCAAGGTTGGAGAGCGTGCCGTTTACCGCCATGCCTACGCCTACGCCGAGCGAGGCGATTAGCGCGGTTATACCGCCGGTGTTGATGCCGAGGTACCCTATAAGTCCGATAACCACGAGTATTTTCAGTACGATTTTTATTACGTAACTGAGCGTTCTGTATATGGTTTTATCGACTTTTTTCGTGTCTTCGATTTTTTTGCTGCGTTTAGCGACTTTTTTACTTAACCAGTTTATTATAGTAAAAGAAATAATCAGTATTACTATCGCTACGAGAATCTTAATGCCCGTGTTCGTCAGCCATTCTTGAACCGTTTGCCATATTTGTTGCCAATCCATACTTTTTCTTCCTTGTTTTTTTTGTATATTATACATTTTTCGACAAAATAAGTCAATACGAAACGCCCGCGCAGAGTAAGACTCGAAATACAATAGCGGTAAAAAAAGAGCGACAAGATTTCGTCGCTCTCCACCAACACGAAAAACTTTTTTTTATGCTTTTACAAAACCCTTGCCGAGAGGAAGGATTATAAATTTTGCCAATTTGAAATATTGTTTACCGAAAGGTATACCGATAATCGTAACGAAGAAGATAATACCGCAAAGACCGAAAAGCGCGGCGGATACCCAGCCGCCGGTAATCGCCCAAAGTACGTTACAGAATTTTTTGAATCCGTTAATGTTGACTTCTTGCACTTGCTTGCCGAAAGGCCAAATAACGAACCCCGCCATTTTGAAAAGTTGAATTCCCACGGGAATTCCGATTAAACTTACGAAACAACATAACGCCTCGAGCACAAGCGCGATAGCCCATTCGAGTCCGCCGAAGATAAACCATAAAATATTACCGAAAGTTTTCATTTTTCCTCCTGAATTTATTGTTAAATATGCCGTAAACGTCGTAAAGGAAAAGAAAAAAAACGATTTATTCCCCCTAAGTCGTTCGCCGCGCAAAAAGTGTTGGTAAGGGTATTATAAAAACAATTTTCCAACGTGTCAATACATTTTGTGTATATTTTTCATAACAAACCGTTTTAAGCATATAGCCGCGGAAGCGTGTGACGCTTCACCCAGCAACGCACGCGCGTTGCATCGCAGTTATGCGAACCGGCAGTATTCTACAATAAGCATATACTCGCAAATGAACTTTCATCTAAAGAAGAAAGAAAGTTAACTGTATAATACGAAATTGTGGAAATGACACTTTTCACAATTTCCCCTTAGGGGGATACAGTAAGGGGGAAAGCCTTACGAACTTGAATGTAAGCCGTAAGGTACGTAACGGCTTCCTTATAAGTCGGTGCTTCGGCGGTTAACAGTACGCATTAGCACAAAGGAAAAGCCTTTCCGACTGCTATAAGTACCCGCCGAACGACTGGCACCGATTATCAGCAAGGGGGAACGCCTTACGAACTTTACTCAACGAGCGAGGTACGAGAGAGTTCCTTATTAG
>CAKRAY010000075.1 GCA_934296355.1 uncultured Clostridia bacterium | reverse complement strand
CTATATGCGTGATATCGTCGAGATTTATTATCGCGCCGAGTTCTCTCGCCAAAACGAACTCCTCCGCGGGAGTTTCGTTACTCGAAAACATTATTTCTTCGCCCGAAAAGCCAAGGTCACGCGCCATCATGAGTTCGGTAAGCGAAGAACAATCGACGCCGCACCCTAATTTTTTCAAAATCTTCAAAATAACGGGATTCGGGGTCGCCTTTACCGCAAAATACTCCTTGTACCCGCTATTCCAAGAAAAAGCGTCGTATAAGTCCAAAGCGTTTTCTTCAATTCCTTTTTCGTCGTATATATGAAACGGAGTGGGATAAACCTTTTTTATGCTTTGCACTTGTTCCTGAGTTATAAACGGGGTTTTCACTATATTAAATCTCCAAATAAAATTTTTACATAAATATTATAGAAAATAAGGAAAAAAAAGTCAATTTTTTCCCGAAATTTTATTTTTTATCGATAAAAAATACTCGAAAAGTTTCTCACTTTCGAGTATTCGTAGTTTTATGGTATTGTTTGTAGCGTAAGATACGGATAATTGTGTGATATTACTTATTATCGCCGTTATCGTCGTATGATTCTAAGAAACTGTGTTTCACTCGGTTCTTTTTATAAGCCAGAACGGTTTCCAGGCTGACGTTTTCGCTGCTTCTGAAAATACATTGTTCGACCGTGGGATTGACTTTTTTCAGCTTTCTAATCAGTTCTTTCGTTTCTAAACGTTTAGAGTGGTTATCACCGTTATTGCAAGTCGTGCAGGTGTCGGTAAACTTACACGCGCATCTTAAAAACTGCAAATTGTTATAATCGCGCCACGCTATAATATCGTCTTCTCGAATAAAGTACATCGGACGAATAAGTTCCATTCCATCGAAGTTTTCGCTGTGCAGTTTCGGCATCATCGTACCGAACTGACCCGAATACAACATTCCCATGAGTATGGTTTCTATAACGTCGTCGTAATGGTGACCGAGCGCGATTTTATTACAACCCTCTTTTTTTGCAAAATTATAGAGGTAACCTCTACGCATTCTCGCGCACAAATAGCACGGAGATTTTTCTACATTATACACGGACTCGAAGATATTCGATTCATAAATGGTAATCGGAATATTCAATCTTCGCGCGTTGTCCTCGATAAGTTTTCTGTTTTCAGCATTGTAACCGGGGTCCATCACCAAGTATTTAACTTCGAAATTAACGTCGCTGTATCTTTTTAATTCTTGGAAGAGTTTCGCCATCAACATCGAGTCTTTGCCACCGGACATACATACGGCGATTTTATCGCCCTCGTTGACGAGTTTATACTCTTTCAATGCTTTAATGAATCTTCCCATTAGAACCGATTTGAACTTAGTTCGAATGCTTTGTTCGACTTTCTTGCAGACTTCTTCTTCCGATTCCTTTTGCATTCTATATCTTATCCAAGAAAAATATCCGCCGTCGAGGCTATACGCGTCGCGCCCCGATTCTCTGAGTTTTTCGGCCACCTCTTTAGAAAGCTCGCCGCGAGTGCAGTAAAGAACGATTTTTTTATCTTTAGGTAATTCCGCCGCTAACACGCCGTCCGCCGTTTCGGAAACGGATTCGGGAATATACCCATAGTTACGTTCGTTTGCGGCGCGTAAGTCGTACAAAACGTAAGACTCGCCGGAAAGTTGCATCAATTCTTCAATAGTAATATTCATCATCGCTCCTTATCGTTCGTTTGCGAATCCTATAAGATCTTTTACGACCTCGCTTGCGATAATCAAACCTACCACGCTCGGCACGAACGCAGTCGAACCGGGCGTTGCTCTTCTCGTAAATCCCGTATCGTTATCGGAAATAACGTTTTCGCTCGGCGTTAACGCTTCTTCTTCGGAGTAAACGACTTTAAGTTTTTTTATACCGAGTTTTTTTCCTTCTCTGCGCATAACTTTGGCGAGCGGATCTACGCTGGTTTTATATAAATCGGCGACCTTGAATCCGACGGGATTGACTTTATTGCCCGCGCCCATAGAAGAAATTATTCTAACAGACGCGTTTTGCGCTTGCAGAGCAAGTTGTAATTTCGCTTTAACGGTGTCGATTGCGTCCACAACGTAATCGTATTGAGAAAAATCAAAATTATCGGCGTTTTCCGGCATATAAAAAAGTTTGTGCGCGTTTACTTTACATTCCGGGTTGATTGAGAGAATACGCTTTTTAATCTCGTCAACCTTATAATTGCCGACGTTCTCCGTCGTAGCGATGATTTGTCTGTTAATATTGCTCAAACAAATTATATCGTTATCGACGACGTCTATCGCGCCTACGCTGGAGCGAGCAAGCGCCTCGACGACGTAACCGCCTACGCCGCCCACGCCGAACACTATAACTTTGCTGTTAGCGAGTTTATTCATTGCTTCTTTGCCGAATAACAACTCGGTTCTCGAAAACTGGTCCATTTTATTTCCTTATATAACAAAATAAAAATCATTGAAAAGCGCTCCGCTCGGTTTTTTCTATGACTTAACAAAGAAGAATACTAAATTTCTTTATCGATTCGAAATTTTGCCTTTCAACGGTTTTTGATTATAAACCAAAAAATCGTTTTATGCAAACAAAAACGACGTTTAGCGTTAACGCTATGGTAAAATACGCATATTACTTTAATTTTATCGGGTAATTTTTATAATCCATTCCTTAAATCGGTCGTAATTCATACTTCCGCTCGCAACGGCAAGTCCGGCGCAAATAACGTCATCGTTCGTCGCGTTTACGCGCAGTCCGTTTACTTCCAAAAAACAAATCGTCACGAACATTCCTATTCGTTTATTGCCGTCGACGAAAGAGTGATTGCTTATCAAACTATATCCGATTTTCGCGGCTTTTTCCTCGATACTCGGATACAAATCCGTTCCGTCAAACGTAGCGTACGCGCTTTCCAACGCGGAATCCAATAAACCGTAATCTCTAACGCCCGCGCTACCGCCCGTTTCTTCTATTAAAAGTTCGTGTAAAAATAACGCTTTTTCTTGACTAAACTTTATCATTGCGCTAAAACCTCGAAGGCTTTATGATATTTTTTCAAGACGCGTCGTGCGACAATATCGATTCTTTCATCGTCCGTCAATTCGCGTACGTCCCGGGATATTTGCGAAAACTCATACTTGCATAAACCGTCCTTGCAAATAATCACTCTATCGTACTTTTCCGCAAGTAGCAAAACTTTCGATAAATCGTTATTCAGTTCGTCTATTTCAATATAAATAGTATTGTTTTCTATCATAATATCCTCATTAAACGTAATAAAAAAAGTAGTGCCGCCAAGAGTCATTAGCTCTCGTCCAATTGAGCATCATACGCCCCGCGCTACTTCTGCAATAAATATAAAACAATTAAACTTCATTGTCAAGCAAATTAAAAAGGTTTTAATTCGTTTTAAGCCATTTCAAGCCGTTCGTACTATTTATCCGTTAAAAATTAAAGATTATATTTGTTTTATAAATTGTTCTCTAATTCGCTTTAATATAAATCAATATAAATAGTTTCGGTTTCTATCATATTAGCCAAATTAAGCGTAAATAAAAAAAGAAGCCGCCCCACGGGAGGAGCATTACATCTCATTCATGTCCACCTTAAAGGCTTCTTGGCTTCTTTTGATATTAAAATATATGATTTAAATCACTTTGTCAAAGAATTACACTAATTTAATTTACAAAAAGATTTCATAAAAATAAATAATCATCGATATTATCCGCTCGGCGCAATGGCGCAAGACAATATCGACAAGTGTAAGCGTTAATCGCGCTTATCTTAATTGGTGTTTTTGCCGCCGGAAAAGTGATTGACTGAAAATAAAAGAAAACGCACGAACTTGTACGTTTTCTTACCGTTTTGGAGCTGGTGGGCGGACTTGAACCGCCGACCTGCTGATTACGAATTGAATATTTTTTACCGTTAAGGTTATGACTACGTCATAATTCCCGGGAAAAATATTGTTCGTTTTTATGTTTTTTTAGGGAGTAAAAAAATGAATAGTTTTGATAGATATTGTTCGTTCTTCAATGCAAACGACTTACCGGAAGAAGTTCGGTACGAAACCGAAAAAAAGCCCATGCGGGTATACTTTGATTTGAAAAGGAATCAAGTCGTTTGTCATACCATTATCTCGCAAAAACATAGACGGTTACCCCCTAACATATTGAACGTTCTATACAATTCGGCGCGCGACATGTACGACGGAGCGAATCCTCGTACCTTGCGAACAAACTCCGAGAACAAAGATAAAAGAATACAAGGAATAAAAGAAATACTCCTCGCTAACATGGAGAACCGTAGAGAATTCGACGAGAAAGTCGACGAACTACTTGCTGACGAGGAAAAGCTCAATATGTTTATGGACCTCAAAAACGACGAAGAAGCCGCTAAGGCGCACAAGCGAGCGAAAAGGTTTCTTCGGAAAGCCGGGATGAGCAAAGATAAGATTAACTACTTTTTTACCGTAACGTACGACCCGGAAAAGTACTCCTCGGAAGATAAATGGCTTAACACCCTCTTCCGTTGGTTCGCGAATAACGTAGATAGGTACGGTATAAAGATAATGGGCGGCGTGGAGTTCGGTGACGAGAACGGTCGAATGCACTTCCACGGCGTTGCCATAATTCCGGACGATTTTTTCGGAGACGATTTACAGTTAGTTACGGCATACTCGACCAAGAGAAGAAAACGCGAAGAACGGTTAGAGAGCAAAGAAATGCGGGAGAAATTCGGTATCAACGATTGGAAAAAACTTACCGGGAAAACTCCGGAAGAATTTGTTAAAGTATTACATTACGTTTGCGATTACGCTACTAAGCAAGGCGGCGTTATGTACTATTCCAGAGGTATGAAAGACTGTGTTTTACAGTACGTGAACGTAGAAGATTTGATATTTCAATTCGATGACGGCGAAATGAAATATATTCCGAGAAAAGATTTTGAGATAGGGAAAAATTCCCTTACCGCGATGGTTCGAAGCGGACATTATAAACGAATGGGCGTTTCGGAAGAAAAGAACGAAGAACTTCAATTCAAGATTTCAGCATAAAAGAGAAAAAATTTGACAAGAAAAGGAACGCTTACGCCGTAGGCGTTATCTTCATACACTCTTTTTACGGAAAAAAGCATTTTTTACGGAAAAAACTCAAAGAAGAAGGAGCCGCCGAAGGCAGCAGCGAGTTAGCGCGCCTCGGCGGCGGAAAAAAGAACCCTTTTTTACGACGAAAGCCGTTATTACACGTCCCCTTGTTGGCGGCGGCGCAAGCCGCCGACACTCGTTCTTGACAAGGGGTCGTGTAATTCTCAGAAGCAAGAAAAGATACACTTTTCGGAAGCCCGTTGCGGAGCGTGGCTCCGCCCAAAAAGGCGGAGCGGACGGAGCAACAAACTTGAAAAAAGATAAAAGCAACTTCGGCTTTGCCGCGAACCATCCTTAATGCGCACCCGCATAAGGGACCGGCGAAAAAAAAAGAACACGGGAGAAAGAACGCCAAAGGTAGAAGCAATATGCCACGCCATATCCTACCGAGGGGCTGGGGCTGGGGTACTTGACGAAAGCGCCTTTTTGTGTTAGTATACAAGAAGGGAGTTATTTATGGCGATTTTGTAATACTGCAATTAGGATACTAAGTACTTGCAATATTAAACTCAGTATTTCATAAATTGACATAAGTAACCTCCTTTTTTGTATGTGATCCAACACGGAAAGGCGGTTTAGTCAAGTAGGGGCGTTCCTTATCCCCTACTTTTTTTATACTTAAAAAACTTTTTATATATTTTTTTATTTTTCTCTTGACTTAGAACTATTGTTCTACTATAATTATTCTTAGAACTATGGTTCTATAAGGTAGCCGACCATTAAACGGAATAAAAAAAAGGAGAAAAACAACATGGCAGACAAAAACAACAACGGAATCAAGGCAGTAAAAAAGAGAGCAACCGCAATCACGCAAGAAACCGCTTTAAGAAACGCGGAACGCGAAGGTAAGTCTTTTACCCTCGTACGAAAAATCTATCCGAAGAACGACAAGTTCTACTACTCGTTTAGCGCGTTCTTTATATTTTCCGGACCTCTCGGAGAAACGTATCAAGAGGCGCAACTACTCCCCTCTATCGGATACCTAAAAGACGATGACAAAAATAAGACCGTGCGCGTAGCGCGAAACTCTACTTCATACCGTATGCTTAACTGGATATACGATAGCGGGAACGGTATCGACTTGATTATAAAATCGAGGAAAAACGCGGACGGAAACACCTTCTTCGACTATTACGCTTACGCCGTAGACGAAAGCGGTATATCGGTTGAAGTACAACTTACACCTAAAACGCCCGGAGACGGAGACTTTTTGCGCGCGGCTTTTGCCGGATTCGGCAAGGCTAGAGATTGGACGAACGAGGACCTTGACAGAATTAAAGGTTTCAAGGAAGAATTTACGTCCGTATTACTCCCCGGTTGCGCTCCGGACGTAGACGTTGAGGACGAATAATATTCGTCCTTTAGTCGTTTGCAAACGCATGAAGTCGACATGCGAGCCGTACCGGGCGGCGATACCCGGAAAAAACTCGGAGGAATAAAAAAATATGCGTTGGAAATTTCTTTCGCCGAATAAAAAGAAAGAAAAGTATTACCAAGAACTTCGCGACGGCATGGATTCTAGAGGTAACTTCTTGGACGAAACCGCTATAGCGCGCCGCCAAGGTTACATTAACGCCGTTAACGACAGTAACGCGATATACGCGTACAACCACGCTACGCCTGAACAACGCGCGGCGTACAAAGCGAGAAAAAAGAACAGACGTAAGTAAAGCGATACGGCGCATTTCCGTAAATCTTAAAAAATTAAGGAGCAAATAAAAAAACATGAATAAAGACAAGTTAAAATGGATAATCGTTTTCGTACTTATTGCGGCTATCATAGTCGGCGTTACGGTTATCGGAGTTAAGGCGCTTAAACCTAAGGACGAAGGTAAGTCTTTGTCTTCCTTTTCGTATAAGATAGGAGCGCTCGACGCGGAAGGTAATTTCCAAGAAAATACCGCTTCTATCGTCAGTAAAGATTTTATCGACGTAAAAGATTA
>CAKRAY010000074.1 GCA_934296355.1 uncultured Clostridia bacterium | reverse complement strand
AGTAAAGAAAAAGCGGAAATTGAAAAATATCGAAAATTAAAAGAGTTTAAGGAACTATTGGATATGGGCGCAATATCCGAAGAAGAATTTATCGCAATAAAGACTAAAATACTTAATTAGGAGAAAAATTATGAAGAAAATTAAGCCGCCTATAGAGATTGTTTCCGTAGTTTTTCAAGCATTAGGAACGTTACTTGCATTTATCGGAAGCGTTATGATGCTTTGTGATAAAAAGTATTATGCCGAAAGTTATACTTATAAAAGTTCCGGCTACTATGTCGCAACCCCCGAATCTGGGGCCCTGCCGTTCTTCGGCTTTTTGCTGTTATTAGCCGCGCTTATACTCTTAATTGTGGGAATAAGGCGAAACAAAAGACTTCTAATCGGTTCTATTGTACTGAACTACTTTACAATCATTGTGATAATTGACGCTATGTTTGCGCGCGGAGGAAACAGCAAACTTGCCGCAAATGGTTATATTCTATGCCTTATTGCCGGCGCTATTATGTTTATAACTAACATTTTTTTAATCACTATGGTGCCGAAAAAAATACGAAACAATAACGTTTCTAAACCGTTAAGCGACGAGTCGTTTTATACGCTATTAAAATCTATTAAAGAATTATTGGATATGGGCGCTTTAACGCAAAGCGAGTATAATCGAGAAAAAGAGAAAATTATGATATTGCGTAATCCGACGGTCGTTAATAATTTAGGCGATAAATTACAACAACTAAAAGAAATGCGCGAATTGGGATTGTTGTCCGACGAAGATTATAACGAAAAACGCAAAAAACTGCTTGGATACGTCGATGTCATAAATGAAAAATAGTAAAACTTATAATAGAACGTCCCTCAGCGAATACTTAGGGACGTTTTTTTCGATATTAAACTATAAAGGTTCTCTGTCGACTATTCCGCCGTTGCCGTTATAGTATTAGCGTTTTCCGTCATAATAAAACTCTATTGGGTTTGAAAATTTCTCTTCTTTCGCTATAAATTAAACGGCGTTTTTTTACAAAATTTACCGGTTATTTACGCTCCGTGGACTTAAATAAATTCGTTAGACCTTAACTCTTTTTGGGTTTATTCCTCGTTATTTTCGTCGTTACTATCTTCTAAATACATTCTTCGGAATTCTTCAAAGGATATTTCTCCCGCCAAATATCTTATTCCCGCTTGTTTTTCCTCTTCGGTAAACTCCATTCCCTCTATTCCAAAAACAGTTTCAATGTTTTTCATTGTTTCTATTGCTTCTTCCTTAGAAAACTTTTTTCCCATTTCCATTATAACCTCCCCGAAATTTTGCGCTACATATAAAATTTTGCTTTTTACGTTCAGCCTATACTAATGTAAAAAACTCGAACTGCTTATTCATTTTTCTTGTTCTTCTTCTACCGAATAATACGCCCGGTGTTGCTCCGCGCCCCAAATATTGTGTTCCTTGATTTTGTAGACCTCTTTTTTATAACCGCTTCTTTCCGTCGGATATGTCGCCGACGGGGGCGGTGGAGGTTAAACCTCCCACCCTTTATAGATTTTTTTCATATATGCACCGCATTTGACTACGATTTCATATACGAAAATCATTCCGTGCTTGCCCTTTGCCTTGTATTTGCTTTGCTTCGCTTCGCCTATCGCAATAGCCGTTTCCAAGTCTTGTGCTTTACCAATGCGCTTATCTCTTTTTTCATTTGCAAAACCTAAATAAAACATAAAATAAATCCTCCTCGCGCGCGTAAAAATAATGATTTTTCAAGTATACTCGACTTATATAAACGGGTCAACGCTTATCTGTGTCATAACGGATACACCTTGAAATTGATATATAAATCGCCTTCCGTTACAATCTCCTCGAAAATACGGCTTCTCACTTATTCCCGCTTAAAGGTACTAATAAATAGTACTCTTTTATCATAGTTCACCTTTTGCCCTCATTTGCTCCAAAACATCTTCCCAGTCCCAATCGCCGGAACGCGATTCGTTATCGCCCCAAATCCATTTTTTACAATTCGGAGCAAACCATTTTTCTATTCGCTTTAGACTGTTCACCACCATACAAAACCGCGCAAAATCTTTATTAGATTCCGTTCCCCAATAAGTGCGTGTTCCGTCCGGCTCGATTTCGCCTTTTACCAAATTGTTTTTAGCAAATATATCGTCTAAAGCCGCATACACTTTTACGAGATTGATTTTATCTTCCCGCAAAATCTTCTCTTCGTCCATTTGTATTTTCATTCCGAACATAGTTTATTTTACTCCTTTATAATAAGTAATTTTTTATGATTTTTGTGTTACAAAATAGAATATAATTATACTCGACTTATATAAACGGGTCAATACTTAACTGTGTCATAACGGACACACCTTGAACTTTATTGTAAAAATCTCTTTTTTATGCGCGCACGCCGAAACGGTTTTAAGTCACTACCACCTTATTATAGGTTTCCGTTGTCGGCAAATAGGTAACCGTATACCCTTAATACTCTTGACAAGCGCGGGAAAAAATTTTTTGTTTTTATTCGGATATCACCGTCAAATAACTTAACGCCTGGCGGTATAATTCGATTTTTTCCGGCTCTTTTCCGCCGGTCCGAACAAAAAACGACAAACGAAGAACAAAAGTTTTAGATAGATATCAAATTACACAACTCTCAAACCGCAAGGGAAGATAAGGTAGTCAATATCGAGTTTTAGGTCCATATCAAATTACACAACTCTCAAACTACACGTTCACGATTGACAAGACCGCCCCAGTTTTAGGTCGATATCAAATTACACAACTCTCAAACGGCGAGTGGTGTAGGTTCAGCGAGTCGTGTGTTTTACGTCGATATCAAATTACACAACTCTCAAACAGGTTGTTTCCGCGCTCTTTGCCTATCTCCGTTTTAGGTCGATATCAAATTACACAACTCTCAAACAATCCGTTGTCGGTTGTGAAGTTCACGACTGTTTTAGATTCATATCAAATTACACAACTCTCAAACAAAAGAACGACGTTATATATTGCTTCGAATGTTTTAGGTCCATATCAAATTACACAACTCTCAAACCAATGACGACAACGAGGACGTTCGCGAGCCGTTTTAGGTCCATATCAAATTACACAACTCTCAAACTTGTATACTTTCGAACTTTCCGATAGAGTAGTTTTAGGTCCATATCAAATTACACAACTCTCAAACTTTGTAAATCGGGATACCGTCCGCTTTTATGTTTTAGGTCCATATCAAATTACACAACTCTCAAACCCGGAATGGAAGCATTTAAGAGCATATGTTGTTTTAGGTCCATATCAAATTACACAACTCTCAAACACACGGCGGCGATAATGCTTTATACCGATTGTTTTAGGTCCATATCAAATTACACAACTCTCAAACACGTGCGGGTGCGTGGAATATAATTCCTTCGTTTTAGGTCCATATCAAATTACACAACTCTCAAACAGAGCCGAAGAAAGCTTCTCACGCTCAACCGTTTTAGGTCCATATCAAATTACACAACTCTCAAACTTGTAGTCAATTTTCATTTTCTTGCCTCCTGTTTTAGGTCCATATCAAATTACACAACTCTCAAACTAATATAAGCCCCAGTTGTTTGCCACCGCCGTTTTAGGTCCATATCAAATTACACAACTCTCAAACATATAACAAGCGTTTGATTTTCTTTGGGAAGTTTTAGGTCCATATCAAATTACACAACTCTCAAACGTGATTGCCTTTTATGCTACAACGCTAACGGTTTTAGGTCCATATCAAATTACACAACTCTCAAACCACAAAAAGCGTAGTCCGCAAAAAACCGCAGTTTTAGGTCCATATCAAATTACACAACTCTCAAACCTTTTCGGTTATTTCTTTTGCGCCCTCTCAGTTTTAGGTCCATATCAAATTACACAACTCTCAAACTTCGTCGCTTTTATTTCTTCTTCGCGTTCTGTTTTAGGTCCATATCAAATTACACAACTCTCAAACTTTTCAATTAGATATTTCCAATCATCCGTGGTTTTAGGTCCATATCAAATTACACAACTCTCAAACACACGTAAATCCGTACGTAATGACTTCGGCGTTTTAGGTCCATATCAAATTACACAACTCTCAAACTATCATGTTTAACCTCTCGCTTGTTTTTTCGTTTTAGGTCCATATCAAATTACACAACTCTCAAACTTGCGTTCAAACGTGAATCGGCAGCCGAAGGTTTTAGGTCCATATCAAATTACACAACTCTCAAACTTGCGAGCATACCCGAGGGTGCGGTTGCTAGTTTTAGGTCCATATCAAATTACACAACTCTCAAACCCTTTTGCCGTGAACATTTCCGGATGTTTTGTTTTAGGTCCATATCAAATTACACAACTCTCAAACACGAATTCGTCACTATCTTCCAACGGTAGCGTTTTAGGTCCATATCAAATTACACAACTCTCAAACATATCAAATAGGCTACCGCTATACGGGCGTGTTTTAGGTCCATATCAAATTACACAACTCTCAAACTATGGCCAGATGAGTCTTGTTCCGCTTTTAGTTTTAGGTCCATATCAAATTACACAACTCTCAAACCGCGTGGTATCAAGTACCAATGTTTATGACGTTTTAGGTCCATATCAAATTACACAACTCTCAAACCTCACTTTTTACACGATTTGAAAGTTTCGCGCCCAACTCACGCGTTAATTCGATATCGAGTCGGAAAAAATATTAGAAAAATATTGTATTCATTATATCATATTTGTTCGCTTATTACAAGGGTAAATTCACATAAATCCCTATCGATTACGCGAACTTTTTCGCACGGCAAGTCGCTTTTTACTGCGCTTTCTATAAGTAGTACCGCTATTTTTTTATACTCGCAATGCTTTGCTATTTCATTAAGTTCTTCCTTGTTAAAATAACAAGACGCATTAACGAGAATTAATAGTTTCACGTTACTTAACGACGATTTTACGTTCACGTAAGAAACAATTTTTTCTATCGGCGAGTTATACTCGTCGTTTACGCGCAAATCGAAAACCTTAAACAAGTCGCTTATCGTTATTCCGTCGCCGTATATTAAGTCGAAGTCGGAACGAAAGATTATACTGTCTAAAAGGCGCATACTTTGCCATTGCAACTCGGCAAATTCCCTTTCCAAATCATACTCTGTATACTCGGTTTGCAATTGCTTATATAGCGGCGTAAGAATTTTTTTATCATTTAGCGATAACGCTACGTAATCGCAAATCATATCGACGCTTTTTGATATCGTAAATTCTTTTTGCCTTTCGTCGGTCAATATAAATCCGCTATCTTCTCCGCTTATCGCTTTATTTAACCTGTTAACCGTTTCGTAAAAGCACTCGGGATTTTCGATAATCAAGCATTGAAGGTTTTTATCAAATTCCATCGGCGTTTGCCAATCGAAATGAGCGAGGGTAATCATATTTCTACCGTCCTATCGTCGCTGTCCAAAACATCGCTTTGACTATGCCCCAACAAGTATTCTATATTGCCGAATTGTCTTTCGGTAATCTCCAACATTTCGATTAGTCCCTTGGGCGGCAAATTCTTCTTTATCGCCGCCTTGACGCTGCTCGACACCGTGCCGTTAAGGGTAAGTTTAGTATAAACGGACTTTTGCATCATGATAAAGCCTTCCTTGATAAGGAACTTACGAAAAGCGTTATACGCTCGCACTTCGGCGCTCGTCTCCATCGGTAAATCGAAAAAAACCATTATCCTCATAAACCTATAATTCATATCCGTCCGCAAACACTACGCCGTTCGGCTCGCCGTCGTTTAGCGCGTTAATCACGCTGCGCGCATATATGGAAATAGCGTTTTCCAACGTGGTTACTTGTCCGTTAATCGTAGTCTTTTTGTTTAACGAATCAACGAGTTTTCTCTTGAAATCTTTATCGTTACTCTCTAACTCAAAAACTATTCTGTCTACGTACGGTCTGAACGGCTCCATTAAGTCGCATGACAAGTTGTAATCGTTATACTCGTTCTTATGCCATATCCCCAAACGAGTGTTGTAACCTTGTGCGCATAACGCGCGGTTAAACGCCGACAATAGTATCGCGTATCCGTAATTAAGGTATCCGTTCTTGCCCGATTCGGAACCTCGAACGAAGTTTTCTCCGAAAGCGCCCTCGAAATAGAATCTCGCCGCATGCCCTTCCCTATTAGTTACGTCGGCTATCCGAACGTCATCCGCCAATGCTAAAAGTTTTTCTCCGACGGCGTTTTTACCGAGTAAAAACATATTTTCCGCTTGGCAAAGGATCTTCTTTTTTATAATCATTTGCCATATTTCGCCCTTTATCTCTTCGCTCCAAGATATTTGATTAAGCAACCGTTTACTGCCGTTATAACCGCCGTAATATGGCAGTAACTCCGAGTGCGGCGAACACTTTTCGTCGCAAAAAATCACTTTGACGTTGTTCTTTACCAGTTCGCAAAGAAGCGCCGCCGTAATCGCTACGGCGGTGGACTGAATAATCAGCGTACTTATTTCCGACAAGTGGACTTTTATATTCTTTTCTCCTCTGCAAACCAAATAGCCGAGTTTCAGTTCCAACTTGACGTGAGAAGCGATAATGACTTGTCTGAACGACATCTCTACTTGTTCGGCTTGTTCAAAACGACCGTATTCTCGTAAAGTCCCGCAATAGAACGATTGATAATTTTCAAATCTACATCGGTTATATCTTTAGATTGTTGGATTTTTCCACTGTTTTCTGAATGGCCTATCAATCTTAAATCTACTGGAAAACCTTTACATTGTAAAAACCTGACTACTTGTTTAAGCACGTAACACTGATCGAACACTCCGAGGGTTAAAAACTTTTCCTTACCGGTAACAAGGTATCCTCTTATCAATCCGAAAGTTCTAATGCCTACGTATAACTTATTATCTAATTGCTCGATTAATTCGTCATATATCCTTTCGTTGAGTTGCTTAGAAATAGCGTCTCTTCTTTTTCCGTCGCGAGAGGTGGCGATTACCACTTCTTCATCGTTCTCGTTATCTACGAAAAGCGCGTGTTTTTCCATTGCTTTATCTACGATTCTTAAGTAATCGGAAGTATCTTTACCCACAAACCACTGGTTGGCTTTATGAAATTGCAATTGTTCTCCGGTAGTACCCGCTATATACACGAGAGTGCCG
>CAKRAY010000073.1 GCA_934296355.1 uncultured Clostridia bacterium | reverse complement strand
ATTACGGTAAGCGATATATCGCCGAGATACCGAATATTTTTTTTCTCCAACTTAAAGACCAAGCCGGCGATAAGCCCTATCAAGCCCGTTATCACGGTAATTACGGGATTAAACGCGCCCGACGGACGAATTACCCAGCCGAGTACGTCGCCCAGCACGCCTGTAAGAAACCCGGGGAACGCGCCCAAAGTCGAGCCGGCAAGAAAACACACGGTGTAGGTAAAAGTAACCGCGTTCGCGCCGTTAAGTCCTATAAACAACGAAAACGTATTGGCAAGCACGCTCAGAGCGACGAAAACCGCCGTATAACAAATCGTTCTGACGTTTAGTTTTTTCTCCATAAAAAAATAACCTCCGAAAAAAGGTTACGAAAAACAACGTTCAATCATCTTCCGCAACGGACGCAACAAGACACCGCAATCGCAAGTCGATTTTCGTTTGCAGACAACATCCCATTCTGCAACACTTTACGCGCCTTGTTTACTCTGCATTGTTTTAATTTTACTTCATAAAAAGAATATAGTCAAGCGTATTCGTAGCGGCGTACGCGAGTTTCTTTAAGAGAGTGGCGCACGGGCGTTATCATAAAGATGGTTTTGAGCGCATATTTATTCACTATGCGAAAAACAAAAAAAATCGCCGGGGCTTTCGCGCTTTTAACCGTTTTCGAAGTTTTCACACGCTTCGTAAGTTTCGTATTCAAAATTTATCTTTCGCGGACGCTCGGAGCGGAGGCGCTCGGACTTTACCAAATCGCATTATCGGTTTTCTTCTTGTTCGCCTCGTTTTCTTCGTCGGGAATTCCCACCGTTCTCAGCAGAAAAACCGCCGAAAGCAACGCGCTCAATAAAGATAAACCTTACCGTTTATTTTCCGCGGCTTTAATCCTCGGCGTAAGCATTTCCCTATCGCTCGTAATCGTTCTCGCGCTTCTTAACACCCGGCTAACTTTCCTCTTTTCCGAACCGCTCGCGCTGCCGTTATTCCTCATTATGATACCCGCGCTTTGTTCGACTGCGGTATACAACGTGGTACGGGGTTGGTTTTGGGGCGAAAAAGACTTCACCGCCTTTTCGAAAACCGAGATGGTAGAGGAACTTCTTAGGGTGTTGTTCAGCGTGCTGTTTATTACGGGCGTTTTCGGCGCGCTCAGCGGCGTTTATGCCATAAGTTATGCATTTACCGTAAGCGACGTTATCGTAGCGATAATTTTGCTGGTACTTTACTTCGCAAAGGGCGGAAAAATCACTAAACCCGCGGACCTTAAAACCATATTCGTACCCTCTTTACCGGTAACGATGATGCGCGTATGCGGTTCTTTATTCGCGACTTTAATCGCGTTCATTCTGCCGTTACGGCTTATGAAATTCGGCATGGCTGCCGACGAAGCAACCGCGTATTTCGGGCGTATCGCCGGTATGGCGAACCCTTTACTTTTTGCTCCCAACGCAATTATCGGCAGTCTATGCGTGGTTTTAATTCCCGAGATGAGCGCGAGTATGGCAAAAAAAGAATTCGAAAAACTTAACAAGCAACTGCTCTTAGGAATAAACTTCGCATTTCTTATCAGCGGACTTTTTATCGTGGCTTACTCGTCGATGGGTAGCGAAATTACCTCGATTTTATATAAAGATTCGGAAAGCGGAATATACTTACAAATCGCCACTTTTTCCATGATACCCACTTGTATGATGGCAATTACGCAAAGCGCGCTTAACTCCATCGGGAAAGAGTATCCGTCTTTCGTCAATTATCTGGTCGGAAACTTCTTTATGATTACGGCGATTTTTATTTTGCCTAAATTTATCGGTATCTTCGCCGTGGCGGTAGCGACTTTCATCGGTTCTTTAATAAGTTCGACGCTGAATTATCTTTCTCTGCGTAAAGCCACCGGACTCGATTCTTCTTTCGCAAAATACGCCATAATGGTAATTGTTTTCGTTCTGCCCTGCTCTCTGCTAACGAAGTGGACTTTCGGTTTAATCGCGCCGTATATGCCGAAAATCCTCTCGGTAGGCATCGCTTTGATGCTCGGTATGCTTTGTTACGCTTTACTGTGTTTAATAACCAACGTTTTGAACGTTCGCGGAGTGATTTTAGAACGGTTTGCCAAACTAAAAACTCGCAAGGCGTGAGATTTTATTGTATTTAAGGATTTTGTATGCTAAAATATACCCATTACTATTAGGTAGGTGTATATGGGAAAAACGGTTGTGGTCGGCATGAGCGGAGGCGTGGACAGTAGCGTTTCGGCATTACTATTAAAGGAAGCGGGATACGACGTCATCGGACTTTTTATGCATAATTGGCAAGAAACCGACGATAACGGCTGTTGCACCGCCGAAGAAGATTACACTGACGTAAGGCGCGTTTGCAACGCAATCGGTATACCTTATTACAGCGTCGATTTTTCCAAGCAATATTACGAAAACGTTTTCGAACTCTTCCTTAAAGAATACTCGCTCGGCAGAACGCCCAATCCCGACGTACTTTGCAACAAAGAGATAAAGTTCGGCGTTTTTAGGGAACAAGCCTTAAAACTCGGCGCAGATTATGTCGCTACCGGGCATTACGCGGACATATTAAAAAAAGACGGAAGGACCTTTCTCGCTCGTTCCGCGGACGAAAACAAAGACCAGACGTATTTTCTTAACCAAGTAACCGAAAAGCAAATAGAAAACGTTATTTTCCCCTTAGCGAAGTTCGCGGACAAAACCGCCGTGCGCAAAATCGCCGAAGAGTACGGTCTGATTACCGCAAAAAAGAAAGATTCCACGGGAATTTGTTTCATCGGAGAAAGGAATTTTCGCAAGTTTTTATCTCAATATATTCCTATGAAGGAAGGCGAAATTCGCACCCTCGACGGGAAGGTCGTAGGCACGCATAAAGGGGTTTTTTACTACACGGTCGGTCAGCATAAGGGCTTCGGGCTCGGCGGCGTAGCGGGGACCAAAAACGACAGTCCCTGGTACATAATAAAAAAAGACGTATTAAACAACGTCCTTTACGTCAATCAAGGCGAAACGCCCGACTTGTACTCTACCGAACTTTTAACCGAAGGCTTCAATTTCATTACCGAAAAAATATCGGACGGACCGGTAACCGCCAGAATACGCCACCGTCAACCGTTACAAGAAGCCAAAGTTCGTTTCGACGACCAAAACAACGCCTTGGTGTCCTTTAAGGACAAGCAACGCGCAATCACGCCCGGACAGTACTGCGTTCTTTACCAAGGAGAAATTTGCGTAGGCGGCGGCGTTATCGCAAAGTGTTTCTAAAAACTCTTTATAGACTTTATACTTCGCGCCAAAGCGTCCACGTTTATTTCGTAAATGCCGTCGGGCTTTAACTCGACCGTAACGCTCAGTCCGTCTTTTTCGAGTTCCGCATATCCAGACAATAACTCTTTTACGTCTTCTTTCAAGACTTCGGTCACACCGCTCGGCACATTCATATTGTCGCTAAGCACCACTCGTTTCAGTCTGTTAAGTTCGGTCATATCGGTCATTTACTTATAAATCCACCTTTTTAACTTGTTAAAGAAGCCGCTATACGGACTTACGCAATCGTAAATCTTCCTTTCGCCGCCGTTAAGAATATCGGCGATAAACGAATAACTCATTCCTATATCGGTATGTCTATTTAACGAATCTGCAATCGTATACTTATTGACGAAGTCGTCTTCGGGCAACACGCCCCACAAGGGTATCTCCGTCACTTCGGCGATTTCCTCGGGCGATAACTGCCGTTTTGCAAGCACTTCTTCGCCGTTAACCCGATTAACCACAAGTCCGCATTCGCGAATACCGTAGGAGTAGAGTTTTTTTACCGTCTTCGCTCCGTCGCGTATCGCGGAAATATGCGGCGTGGTAACGATTAGCGCGCTCTCCGCTCCGACCGCCGCGCGATGAAAGTTTTCTTCCAGTCCCGCGGGAGAATCAATTAAAACGTAATCGAAATTGCGCTTTAATTCCCTTACCACTCTTAAAAAAACTTCCGTCGTGATAAGGTTCACCGCCGCCGTCGCCGACGGAAAGAAGAATAAATTCTCGTTAATTCCTATCAAACATTGCGCCACGCTCGCTCGCCCGGTGGCTACGTCGCCGGCGTCGTAGACTATTCTGTCTTCCGCGTTAAGCGCGACGTCGAGATTGTTAAGTCCTATATCGCCTTCTACGAGCGCGACCCTTTTTCCGAGATAACTAAGCGCATACCCTAAGTTCGCGGAAACGGTTGTTTTGCCTACGCCGCCCTTGCCGGACGTCACTAATATTACCTTTGCCATAAGTATCATTATACAAGGCTTTTCTTGACAAAAAATGAGGGTTTACGTCGAAACTTCGCTATTTTTGTCGTAAAAAAAACGCAAACAGGTAAAAGCCCTGTTTGCGCTTAAATTTATACTATGTTATTTAGATTACTTGTCGCTTTTTACTTACGGTAATTCTTGATGAACTTGTTAGCCAAAGCAGCGTAGTCAACCGTGGGTTGAGTCTTAGCGGGTTTAACGACTTTCTTCTCTCTCTTCTTAGTGGGAGCGATATATCCTTCGCGCATGTAGTCCGCGCTGACGGGAATGAAGCCGCTGTAAGCGTCGCTGTAAGTGCTTTGTTCGTCGGCAATTTCGAGAACGTCCTTGCCGTTCATCTTCAATTCGGTAATAATGGGAAGTATGTCGCCTTCGCCTACCGCAAACGCTACCGCGTCAATCGTAGAATTCATATTTATTTTCGTCGCGTCGATAATTTGACGAGTGTCGAGTTTGTTTCTTCTACGGCTCGCTACGGGAGTAACCGCGTCGTATCCCTTAGCCGCGATATATTCGTTGAAGTCACGGTTACGCTTTGCAACATAACTATAGAACTTAACGAAAACAATATCGTAAACTTCGCTGATTTCGTTATAAAGTTTCTTAAAACCTTCGCAAGTAACTTTAAGACTTGCTAAATCGATAAGTAATGCAATTTTGGGTCTATTCATTTTATCCTCCAAACATAGTCTTGTATTTGATTCGTTCTTATTCCGATTTGTTAGACCGAAAATAATAGTACAAATATTGTTGCGCGTATCCGCTTAAGTTGCCGAAATGTTCGACTAACCTTTCGCTCATTACGCTCGGCGCGTGCTCCTCGGGAAAACCTAACGCCTTATAAATCTTTTTGCTCCAAGTATCCATAGGAAACAAGTCCGTTTTACCGTAAGCAAAAAGCAATATGCAATCCGCGACTTTGCCGCCTATCCCGCAAAAAGACATAAGTTCCTTTCTCGCGGCGGCGGTACTCAAACCGAACGGTCTGTTTACGTCGTAATCGAGCAACGCGCGCGAGGTCTTTACGAGGTACGACGCCCTATAACCCGCGCCTACGGACTTATAAAAACTTTCGTCCGCTTGCGACAGCCGTTCTACGGTGGGAAACGCGCGGTATCCGCCCATATCCTCGCCGAGGGAAGCGCATAGTCTTTCTATTATACTTTTGATTCGCGGAATGTTGTTGTTCGCCGAGATGATAAAAGATATTATCGTCTCTAACGGGTCCTGATTGAGAATTCGTATTCCCTTGCCGAACTCCAACGCTTCTGCGAGTCCTCGGTAAGCACCGAGTTCCCTCTTAATCTGTTCGTAATCTCTCGATAAATCGAAATAACGAGCAAAGTAATCGGTATCTTCGGTCTTCATTATAACATAACCGTCGCGCTTTTGCAATAGGCAAATTTTATTTTTGCTGTAAACCGTAGTACAATCTGCCTCGTTTCGGTATCTAAACACCTGTCCGCAGTCAAGAATGTGATTTACGTCGAATTGCGATAAGTCGTCGATTCTTATGTATTCGTTCTTTTTTTCTAAGTAGTTCACGTCGTTTTTTAGACGAGTTATTCGGCTTCGTAAACGCTTACTTGTTT
The DNA here is from genome assembly GCA_934296355.1 of uncultured Clostridia bacterium. GTDB lineage: Bacteria > Bacillota > Clostridia > Christensenellales > DTU072 > CAG-1782. Next base: position 1,357 of record CAKRAY010000073.1, on the reverse strand, counting down.
ATATCTCTTAAGTCTGGTGCCTGCTTCTTCGAATCTTACAACACCGGTAACGAGAGCGTACAAGGTGTCGTCTTTGCCGATGCCGACGTTTTTACCGGCGTGGAATTTAGTTCCTCTTTGTCTTACGAGAATGTTACCCGCGAGGCACTTTTGTCCGTCGCTCTTCTTGGGTCCCAGTCTTTTAGATTCGCTATCACGTCCGTTTCTTGTACTACCCATACCTTTCTTATGAGCGAAAAATTGGATATTCATAAACATAATAATTAAACCTCCGTTTTTAGATAGGCCTTATAGCCTCCTTCGATGTCCCGCAAACCGAGCAGCATGGTTTCGAGAATGGTTTGCTGTCTTAATCTTTCTTCCTCGCTCTTAGGCTTAGGAACTTTGAAATTAAGATAACCCGTTTCTTCGTCTTGCTTTGTCTCGACTTTGCTTGTAGAAAACTTCGTCAGTCCGAGTAACGCCGTAAACACAACGCCGCTGACCGCGCTGCAAACGATATCGTCCTTTCCGCGCGGAGCATAGCCCGCATGTCCTTTTACGGTAACCTCGACAACGTCGCCTTCTTCATAGACGAACTTAACTCTGATCATAAACTATTAACCGTTGATTTTCGTGATTTTAACTTCGGAATACGGTTGACGATGACCTTGACGTTTACGCTCGTTCTTTTTGGACTTATACTTGAAAATGTCGATTTTCGGTCCTTTGCCGTTCTTGACGATAACCGCTTCGCAAGTAGCGTTCGCTACTTCGTTGCCCGCCAAAACAGCGCCGTCTTTATTGAGCATAACAACCTTAAAATTAACCGTGGAACCGACTTCTTCTTTCATCAATTCTACTTTGAGAACGTCGTTCTCGGCAACTTTATATTGTTTGCCGCCTGCGATAATAATTGCGTACATAAAAAACATAACCTCCTTTGAAGACTCGCTAATACGGGTGGCAAATCGCGCTTAAGGAACCCTTTTTATGCGGCTATTTAACAATTTATCATATTTAGTCAATTTTAGCAAGCAAAAAATCTTGTTTTTTGCAAAAAATTTATTAAATCTTACGATTTTTTCTTCTTCTCGGCGCAACCCATATCGCGGGATTGAATAAGAACAACATCGGAAGAATCTCCAATCTGCCCGCAAGCATATCGAAGCACAAAATAAGTTTGCTTACGGGGTCGTAAGACGCGTACGTGCCGACCGTAAGCGAGCCTAAGGCGGGTCCGACGTTGCTCATTCCCGTAACAGACGAAGTGAACATTTCGATCATGGTATGCGAGCCGTTAAAGACGTCGTTCATTAAGCAAAGCAACACGAAGGAAACCATTACCACCGCAAGATACAATCCGAAATACGACATT
>CAKRAY010000072.1 GCA_934296355.1 uncultured Clostridia bacterium | reverse complement strand
CGCGGACGAGGTTTTCCAAGGTATCGTAGCCGAACGCGCGAATCTTATACAGATAATACGTCTCTTCGCCGTCCTCGGTAGTTACTTTCTTGGATAAATTGCCGATCGTATCGAATTCGAAAGTTTGGTCGGCGTAAGAAAGCGTACCGCTTCCGTCCTCGTTAAAGTTAACGGTAAGGTCGTATTCGGTTATCGAACTCTCCTTGTTTTTTTTCATAACTTTCGCTACTTTTGCTTTTTTCGCGCTCATATCGAACTCGGTGAAATAGCAAATATACTCGTCGGGAGTACCTTGATTTGCCAACTCCAAACTGAACAAGCCGTGAAACTTATATTCTTCGAACTTGCACATAGCCACGTTGCCGATTTTTTTCGTCACATAAGAAGTATCGGTCGCCTTACTTACCTTTTTGTAACAAATGTCGTAACCGTCTTTGAAAAGCAAACTACCGCTAACGGTACTCTGAACGCGTTTCAAATACATATCCTTGTTCGCTTTATCAACCATAAGGTTTTTGGTTTCGTACGTACGCTCATCCGCGGGTGCTTCGAAATCGACCGAAGCGACTTTACTTTCGTCGTCGCTCGACTTATTGAAAGTAATTTTTACGGGGAAACCGCGCCAGCCGCTGTCTTTATCTTTTTTGAAGTAATATCCTTTCGTATCGCTGCTAACTACTATATACGCGTCGCATTCGTCGACTTCCATTTTATTTACGTCGGGTTCGCCGTCGGTTTTATCGTAATAACTTATGAGTTTATAAGTGCCGTAAATATCTTCGGGTTTTGCGGGCGTACAAGCGACGAGCATCGCGCCTATAAACACGGCAAGTAAAACCATCGTAATTACCAATGCTGTTTTTTTCATTACAAGCCTCCTTGTTGGGAATTCTATGTTTTTAGTATAACACTTTATTATTATATCACTTTTATAATTTTTTGTAAACCCCCGCATCCTTGGGTCGTGAATTCGGCGATTTTAATAGTTTTCCCTTATAAATTGACAATAAAAAACGACGCGAAACCGCGCCGTATATTTTTGTTTTTATTTTTTTACCAATTATGTTATCTATCCTCTCTGAAATAAGGCAAGCCGAGCGCAGTAGGCGGTTGAGTTTCCTTTTTGTTAAAGAAAGAAATTACGATAAGTACCAGCGCAGTAACCGCATAAGGTATGATGCTTAACAAGTCTTTTTCGGCGGTGGGCATACCGGTAACGTAGTTCGGCATAATGTAAAGTAAGCCAAAAACGAACGAACCGAAGATGCTTATACCCGGACGCCATAAAGAGAATATAACGAGCGCAACGGCGAGCCAACCCAAAGAATTGACTACGTATTCGAGCGCGCCGCGAGTACAGTCGAGGATATAGAACGCGCCGCCTATTCCCGCGATAGCCGCGCCGATAATGCACGCCCAGTACTTATATTTAATGACCTTTATGCCCGCCGCGTCTGCAGCCGCGGGATTTTCGCCAATGGCGATGAGGTTCAAACCCGTTCTCGTACGGCGTAAAACAACAGCCGCTATAATTGCGATTACCAAGCCTAAATAGACGAGCGCGCCGTGAGAAAGGAAGATTTTCGAAAAAGCGTCGTCGCCTACGCCCGAACCGAACAAAGATTCCGTGAAGAAGTTACTTGCGGCGGAAAAAGTTTCGCCCTTGTTACTCATCAGTTTGCCCCAAAAGCCTAAAACGCCCGCGCCGAAAGTGGTAATGGTAAGACCGGTTACGTTTTGATTACACCTAAGCGTTATCGTAAACAAGCCGTACAAACCGCCCGTCGCACCCGCGAAAAGCATAGCGAAAAGCACCGCCATGAAGATTACCGCGAACTTGCTTCCGCCCATGGAGTTAAGCGCGAGGTTTGCGCCGATACAGCCGCCTATGGCTCCCATACACATCGTTCCGGGAATACCTAAGTTAAGATGTCCGCTTTTTTCGATAATGATTTCTCCGGTAGAACCGTACAAGAAAACCATACCCAAGTTTATTGCTTTACAAATAATAGTGCTAAACATTATCCAATCACCTCGCTTCCCGATTCCGTTGCGTCAGGCTCTTTATTTTCGGTTACGTTTTCTTCGAGCGAAGCCGCGGTTTCCTCCGTCGTTTCGGTTTGAACGGTAGCGGTCGCTCCTTTTTTAACGTCGTGCTTCTTTTTGAAGTTGATTTTATAGTTGATAAAGAACTCGGTGGCGATTATGAAGAAAAAGAAAATACCCGTCATAACCGAGGGATAATTCGCGCCCAAACTGCCGTAGTCGCCTACTTGCGACGCGCCGTTGTCGATAAACACGACTAAGAACGAAGTAAGCGCCATCGCCGCGGGGTTGAAGTGTCCGAGCCAAGAAACAAGCACCGCCGTGAACCCTCTTCCGTCAACCGTGTATTCGCTATGTAGCGAGTGATTGGTCGCGCTGACAAGCAAGAACCCGGCGATACCGCAAATCGCTCCGCACAGAACCAACGTTCTTATTATAACTTTTTTCGTATTGATACCGATATAGCGCGCGGTGTTTTCGCTTTCACCAACAACCGACAATTCGTAGCCGTGCTTGCTGTATTTAAGATATATCGCCATAAGCACGGTAAGTATCACTACGATAATGATTTTCAAAATAAACTGTCCGCCGATAAAACTACTGCCGCCGATACGTTCGATTACGCCCTTACTGAACGTTAACGTGCCCGTACCCGAAGCCGCGACTTTACTTATGAAGTACTTGGTTAAACACGCTGCTATGTAGTTAAACATAAGGGTAAGCAAGGTTTCGTTCGTATTCCATTTCGCTTTGAAAAGCGCGGGGATAACCGCCCAAACGATACCGAATGCGATACCGACGATTAAAGAAAGTATTATCGTACCCGCGTCGGCTATCTCGCCGCCTAAGAATTGTATAATTATCGCCGAACCCATCGCGCCCATAAGCACTTGTCCTTCGCCGCCGATATTCCAGTAACGCATCTTAAAGCACGGCGTAAGCGCAATCGCTATAAGCAAGAGAATACACGCTTCGTGGAAAAGCACCCAAACCTTTCTCGGGCTTCCGAAAACGCCGTTTATGAAATATTTGAAGAAGAAGCCCATCGATTTACCCGAAAGCACGCTCGTGACGATCGCGCAAACGAGTAACGAAAGCAAAAACGCGCCTAATCTTATAAGCCACGCTTGCCACTGTTTAATACTCGCTCTTTTCGTTAAGTGAAAAAGCGGTTCTCTGTTTTTCTTATTCATTTCCGTTTTCCTCCGCGCGCTCGTTTACCGTTTTCTCGGCGTATTCGAATCTTTCCGGGTTCTCGGGAATAGTCGTCATTAACAAGCCGAGTTGCTCTTTCGTAGCCGTTCTCGCGTCGACTATACCGCTGACTTTGCCGCCGCAAAGCACCATTATTCTATCGCAAAGCGCCAATAATACGTCGAGGTCTTCGCCTACGAATATTACCGCTACGCCTTTGTCTTTTTGCTCGTTAAGCAAGTTGTATATCATATAAGAACTGTTGATATCCAAACCTCTTACCGGATACGCCGCCATAAACACGGTGGGCGAAGAAGCGATTTCTCTACCGACAAGCACTTTTTGCACGTTACCGCCGGACAGACGTCTTACGGGAGTTTTTACCGAAGGCGTGACGACTTCGAGGTCGTGTACGATATTCTCCGCGAGGTCGTGAGGGGTCTTTCTATCAACGAAGATCGATTTGCCTTTGCCGTACGAACGCAACATTATGTTGTCCGTCAAGTCCATATTGCCGACCAAACCCATACCGAGTCGGTCTTCGGGAACGAAGGATAATCTTACGCCTAAATCTCTTATTTGCGTAGGCGTTTTTTGCCTTAAATCTACCCTTTGCTCGTTATTTTTGGGGTCGTTATAGGAAATATCGCCGCCCTCTATACGAACCAAACCGGCAATGGATTCCAAAAGTTCTTTTTGTCCGCTACCCGCGATACCCGCGATACCGAAGATTTCGCCCGAGAACGTGCGGAACGAAACTCCGTCGAGCGCAAGTAGACCTTCCCTATTTCTACAAGTAAGGTCTTCTACCGTTATTCTCGGTTTGCAATTAGTCGGCTCGTCTCTTTGGATATTGAGTTCCACCTTAGCGCCGACCATCATTTCGGTAAGTTCTTTCTCGTTGGTTTCGGAAGTCCTGACAGTAGCGACGTGTTCGCCCTTACGAAGTACCGCAACTCTGTCGGATATCGCCATAACTTCGTTAAGTTTATGCGTGATTATGATAATAGACTTGCCGTTTTCTTTCATTTTACGCAAAACCGAGAAAAGTTTTTCCGTTTCTTGCGGGGTAAGCACCGCAGTGGGTTCGTCGAGAATTAAAATATCCGCGCCCCTATACAAAACTTTAATAATTTCCACGGTTTGTTTTTCCGAAACCGACATATCGTAGATTTTTCTCGACAAATCGATTTGGAAACCGTAATCGTCGACGATTTTTTGTAGCGTTTTTACTCTGTTCCTTTTCAACCAATTAAACTTCAAATAGTCGAAAAAGTTCTCGAAAGGTAGTCCTATATATTTAAGTACGGCGAGGAATTTTCCCTTGCTCGTACCGTCGTTTTCCTCTTTAATTTTTGCCTTTTTACCGGCAAAGTCGAATTTATGGCTCTCGCCTAAAATAACGTTATCGCAAGCCGTCAGCAAATCTACCAACTTGAAGTGCTGATGTACCATGCCGATTTTGTAGTTATACGCGTCGATAGGAGATTTAATGACGACTTCCTTGCCGCCCACTTCTATCGTGCCTTCGTCGGGAAAGTATATTCCCGCAATCATATTCATTAAGGTCGTTTTACCGCTTCCGTTCTCGCCGAGCAACGCAAGTATTTCGCCCTTATATACGGTAAGGTCCGCATTCTTGTTGGCGACGGTAGAACCGAATCTTTTCGTAATGTTCTTTAATTCGATAGCAACGGACTGTTCCACTCTGTCCTGTCCTCCGTGTGGTTTGAAACTAAAAAAAAACGTTAGGCGGAGTTTAATTTTTGAGGTTAAACTCCGCCTTCGAAGTCAAATTATAATCTTTTCAGCGATTGCCGATTAGTTTTTCGCGTCGATATTGGTGATACCGTCGATGTCGAGCGTGAAGTAAGGAGCGGAACGCTTAGCGGATTCTTCGAAAATACCGTTGATAATAACTTCGGTTTCGCCTTTGTAATCGTTAAAATCGTCGACGTCCGCAAGGAAGCTGGTGAGTTTCTTGCCGTTTACGGTGAACTTCGAGGTATCGAATACTTTAAGAGTACCGTTTTCAAGTTTCGCTTTCGCTTCTTCGATAGCCGCTTTCGTGCCGGCAGCGGCAACTTTTTCGTTAATATCGGTAAGAACTACGGAACCGGTAGCGAGAGTTCCCGTCCAGTCATAGCCAAACTTTTCGCCTTTGATTACGTTTTCAATTGCGAATTGATAGTAAGGAGCCCAGTTGATTCTCGAAGATACGATGAAAGTTTTGGGGCAGTGAGCGATGGTAGAACCGTTGTAACTTACGTTAGGTATTCCCGCCGCCTCGCAAGCGTTAGGCGCGCCCATAGAGTCTGCGTGTTGGGAAATAAGTTTGCATCCTCTATTGATTAAATTAGTCGCGGCGTTGTTTTCTTTGGTTTCGTGATACCATTCTCCGGTGAAAGTAACTTCCATGGTAGCGGTGGGGCAAACGCTTCTCGCGCCGAGGAAGAAAGAGGTGTAGCCCGATTTAACTTCCGCGTAAGGATATGCGCCTACGTAACCGATTTTCGCTTCTGCCGCGGTGAACTTGCCGGCAGCGATCATTTCGTTAAGTTTCATACCGGCGGCGATACCCGCTAAATATCTTCCTTCGTAGATGGAAGCGAACGCGTTATGATAGTTGGCGAGTTTTTCGGTGTGAGCCTTGGTTCCGGTAGCGTGGCAGAATTGCACGTTAGGATATTCCTTAGCCGCCTTAATCATATAGGGTTCATGTCCGAAAGAATCGGCAAATATGATATTGCAACCTTCGTCCGCTAAGTTACAAGCCTTTTGATAGCACTCGTCGCCTTCCGGTACGCCGGTAACGACGATAACTTGGTCGTCTCTTAAACCGAGTTCTTTCTTCGCAACGTCCATAGCGTCGATAAAGTTCTTATCGTAAGTCGAGTTAGCGTCGTGCAAGCAGATAAGACCGATTTTGATCTCTTCTTTCGCAATAGGCTTCATCTTTTCCTCTCCGTTACCGCCGCATGCAACTAAGCAAACGCAAACGGTAGCGAGTACGGCTACCGACAATAAAATTGCCAATACTTTCTTCATTTTCATTTTTTACGTCCTCCAATAGATTTTTTATTTGTTAATGAAAAATGTTTTTTTTTACTAATCGCAAAACTCGAGCGAATCGTCGGTCATACTTTTGATTCGCGCCAGCGATTCGAGCCTGATACCCATATTTCTTATTTCGTCGCCGCCCGCTTGGAAAGCCTTTTCTATAACCGCGCCGCAACCTACCAGCGTAGCGCCCGCTTGATTTACAAGGTCTATTAAACCTATCATAGCTTTGCCGTTGGCAAGAAAATCGTCGACGATAAGAACTCTGTCCGTGGGTAAAAGATACTCTTTAGAAACAATAATGTCATATACTTTTCCGTGCGTATATGACATTACTTTGCTTGTATAAACATCCGAAGATATATTTTTAGTTTGAGATTTTTTCGCAAAAAGCATGGGAACTTGCAAATTGCTCGCAGTAAAGCCTGCTATGGTGATTCCCGACGCTTCGATAGTGAGAACTTTGGTAATATTTTCGCCTTTGAAAAGTCTCGCGAACTCCTTGCCGATTTCTTGCATAAGAGCGGTATCCACCTGATGATTGAGGAAACTGTCAACCTTCAAAACGTTACCCGGATATACCCTTCCGTACCTTAATATAAGTTCTTTCAATAACTTCATTTCGTCCTCGCTTATAATCCCATTGTAAAAGTTTAGATTTTCTAAGTCAAGTAAAAATCTACAATTTTCGCAACAAAAATTTTTCTGTTCGGTAAAATAAAAGTAAAACTACTTTAATGCGCGTTCGCTTACGAAAATCAACGCATCGCCGCTTTTTATTTCAAATCTTACGAGGCTTTTTTCGGCTACGTTGCTTATGCCGATTGTGTTCGTTTTCGTGAGTTCCAAATTGTCGTAAGGGTAAAAAAGTCCGTCCGATTTATCTACGACGACGCTACCCGCGTACGGTAAAACGGATATGACGTCGCCTTTTTTTACGCGCAAAACCACTTCGCCCTTATCCTTATATATAATATAGCCC
>CAKRAY010000071.1 GCA_934296355.1 uncultured Clostridia bacterium | reverse complement strand
CAGTAGAAGAGGAGAAGAAAGTTTACGGAGAACCCGACCCCGTCGCGCCGATAGTAGCGGAGCAAATAGACATCGACGAGTTTATGAAAGTCGATATGAGAGTATGTAAAATTCTTAAAGTAAACGATATTCGCAAATCCCATAGTTGCTATAAACTTACCTTATTCGACGGTATCGAAGAACGCGTTATAGTTTCGTCCATTAAACACGATTATAAACCCGAAGAGTTGGTGGGTAAGAAAATTATCGTCGTGGCTAACTTAAAGCCGACTCGTATTACCGGCGTAAACAGTAACGGTATGTTGCTGGCGGCGACGAACAACGCATGCGGTTGTCAGATAATCTTTATCGACGATATCGTGCCGGAGGGTACGCGTATAAAGTAATCGCTCGCGTAAAATCATAGATAGGAAAATACCTCTTTGCTTACGGCAAAGAGGTATTTTTGATTTTGTCTTGTGTACACAGTATATTTAAACTTTTGTATTTTTATAATGAATTTTTATCGTTTGACTCGGCTCTTAACGCTACGCGGCGAATTTTCCCGCTTATAGTCTTAGGCAAGGCGTCTCTGAATTCGACTATGCGAGGATACTTGTACGGAGCGGTGTTTTTCTTAACGTAAGTTTGAATTTCTTTTTTCAATTCTTCCGTACCTTCCGTACCTTTGGTAAGAATAATCGACGCTTTTACGATTTGCCCGCGAATTGGATCGGGAACCGCCGTTACCGCGCATTCGAGAACGTATGGAAGTTCCATAATGACGCTTTCAATTTCGAAAGGTCCGATTCTGTAACCCGACGATTTTATAACGTCGTCGATTCTACCTACGTACCAGAAATATCCTTCTTCGTCGCGAGTCGCTTGATCGCCCGTGTGATAGTATCCGTTGTGCCATGCGTCGTGCGTGTGTTCTTCGTCTAAATAGTATCCCTTAAACAAGCCGCATGGAATCTTATCCGAGGTTTTTATGCAAATTTCACCGACTTCACCGCTCTTGCACGGGTTGCCGTCTACGTCGAGCAATTCAACGTCGTATAGGGGCGAGGGTTTACCCATAGAACCGGTTCTACCGGTCGTGCCGACAAAGTTCGCTATGACTAGCGTGGTTTCGGTTTGCCCGAATCCTTCCATTATTTGAAGTCCCGTCGCTTTATAGAATTGATTGTAAACTTCGGGATTTAACGCTTCGCCCGCGGTCGTGGCGTATTCTATGGAACTTAAATCGTACTTCGACAAATCTTCTTTAATAAAGAATCTGTACATAGTCGGCGGCGCGCAGAAAGTCGTAATATGATACTTTGCGAACATAGGTAAAATATCTTCGGAATTAAACTTATCGAAATCGTAAGTGAACGTTGCCGCTTCGCATAACCATTGTCCGTAAAGTTTACCCCAAAGAGCCTTTCCCCAGCCTGTATCGGAGATTGTAAAGTGTAAACCGTCCGGGTTGACGTTATGCCAGTATTTTGCCGTAACGTAGTGTCCGAGCGGATATTTAAAGTTATGGCAAGCGATTCGCGGATACCCGCTTGTACCCGACGTAAAAAGCATAAGCATGCTGTCGTTGCCGCACGCCGTATCGGCTTTACGGTCGTATTTGTCGGAACATAGCAGCATTTCGCTGTTAAAGTCGTGCCAGCCTTCCTTTTTGCCGCCGACTAAAATCTTTGTCATGGTAGGATATGCTTCGGCGGCTTTATCGGCGTGCGTCGCCGTATCGCCGTCAGCAGTGCAAACTATCGCTTTCACGCCGGCGGATTTATATCTGTAATCGAAGTCGTGTTCTACGAGTTGATTCGTCGCGGGAATTACTATCGCGCCGATTTTATGCAAGGCGAGAATGGAAAACCAGAATTGAAAATGGCGTTTTAATACGAGCATAACTCTATCGCCTTTTTTTATTCCGAGACTTTCAAAATAATTTGCGGTCATGTTCGAATACCTTTTCATATCCGAAAAAGTAAAGGTGTGCGATACCTTGTTGTTACCCACCCAGATCATAGCGGTTTTACCGGGAGATTTATCGGCTAACGCGTCAACTACGTCGAAAGCGAAGTTAAAACTATCTTCGTTTTTGAAAGAAATGCTCTTTAATACGCCGTTTTCGTCGGTTTCGGTAGATATAAACTTGTCCGCTACGGAATGGCCGATTTTTTTCTGCGATTTAATCGGCTCGAAACGGAAATCGTCTTCGACGACTTCTTGCTCGTTATCGGACTTAATAACGATTGCGTATATCTCGCAAGGTTTTCCGTCTAACGCTCGTAGTGCGTGCATATACGAACTGTTATAGTAAATGGTATCGCCTTCTTCGAGTATTTCCTTGGTATCGTTGACTTGTATTTCCAGTCTGCCGCTGATTACTATATCTATTTCTTGTCCGTTATGTTTGCTGAAATAGGGTTTTTCATCGGAATAGGGGATAAAAACGCGAAACGGTTCCGCAAGTTTGTTCTTAAACGACGGCGCAAGGTTGTTGTATACGAATCCGGTTCTTCTAGTGATAGGTAACCCTTTACCTTTACGCATAACGGTACAGAGCGTAAGGCTCGGACTTGTTCCCGTCAGAATATCCTTCATTTCAACTCCGAACGTGTCGGCAAATTTGTATATGAAAGTAAAACTGAAATCTTTTTCGCCGTTTTCGAGGTCGCGGTATTCGTTAAGAGAAACGCCCGTTTTTTCGGCGGCTTCTTCTTCGGACATGCCGGCAATTTCACGTAACGCTTTTATACGCGCCGCAACTTCTTTCAATTCGTTTTCTATCATAAGTAACTCCTTAGATTCAAGACGTTCGGTAATAAAAAAACTCGTCTCAAATCGCTTTGAGACGAGTATGATCATTACCCGCGGTACCACTCAAATTGCGTAAAACGCCACTTATAGGTTCAAACAAACCCCATGCTGTAACGTGCATTCACGGAAAGTATCTACTTGCTAAATGCTTTCTTACTTTCTGCTCGGAAGTGATGGGCCGATAGAAACAAGGTTACCGGTTCGCACCGACCACCGGTTCTCTGTACAACGCTTTGTTTCAAGCCGTCTTCGTCATAACTTTGATTTTAGGATAGCATCGCTAAAGCTCTTTGTCAAACGAAAATCAAGTTTTTTCTAAAGAAAATTTTTCTAAATCTCATGCGCGTTGCGTTATAATGACCCAAGGCGACGGGACGAATAGAAATTTTTGCTATATTTTTTTTGATATATTACAATTTATTTTTTAATATAGATTGCAAAAAACTTATTTTTGTGTTAAATTACCATACGGAAAATATTTTTTTATACCGAGGAGGTTATCTATTTATGGGCAGAATTAAAATCAGCGGAGTGCCTTTTACCGGAACGGAAGCTCAGGAAAAAGAACTTCGCGCAAAACTTGCCGAACTGAAAAACATAGGCGGAGCGTTGATGCCGGCTTTGCAAGAAGCGCAAGAAATCTACGGATATTTACCTATCGAAGTGCAACAAATCGTTGCGGAAGAACTTGGAATTTCTATGGAAGAAGTATTCGGAGTCGCGACGTTCTATGCGCAATTTGCATTGAATCCTAAGGGCAAATATGCGGTTTCCGTATGTTTGGGAACGGCTTGCTATGTTAAAGGTTCGGGAGATATTATGGCAAGACTCGAAAGAGAACTTGGTTTATCGGACGGACTTACTTCCGAAGACGGAAGATACTCTTTAACGGCTACCCGTTGTATAGGATGTTGCGGACTCGCGCCGGTTTTAACCGTTAACGGCGACGTATACGGTAGAATTACTCCCGACGACGTACCCGGAATATTGGCTAAATACAATTAACCGTCTTACCTTATAGTTAAGGCGGTTCGTTTTTTGATAAATGGAAAGATTCGGCAAAAAAGAAACATGGGAACAAAAGATATATAGAGCGGACGTTTCTTTACATTTATTGGAAGTCGCGTTGAATTCTGTCGAATCGTTCGCAAAAAGAATTGAAATTATTTTTTTTCGCAAAAAAAACGTGTGCTCTTTTACCGTTAAAGACAACGGTTGCGGAATGGATGAACGCACGCTACGCGAATGTTTGAAACACGGTTTTTCCACAAAAGGCGATCACCGTGGACGCGGATTGAGTTTGCTTGAAAAAGACGTAACTAACTGCGGAGGCGCGTTACGTATAACGAGCGAAGCGTTCGTTGGAACAAACGTTTATGCGGAGTTCATTATCGATTCGACGAACAGTGTGATAGAAGGAAAAGTCGAAGACAGCGTCGCGACATTGCTTTCGAAGTGTGAAAACGGAGTTGATTTTTTATTCGAGTTTATAACCGAAAGCGGAGAATTTACGTTAGATACTACTAAAATACCAAGGGAATGCGATGGTAGCATCCCTATACAACTCGTTTACCGAATAAAGAACGAGATAAAGAATAAGTTAAAATAGTTAAAGCAGGAGGACTAAGAAGAATGAAAAGTATCGCTGATATCAATGACATCAGAGAGAAAATGCAAGCGCAAAAAATTCTCAGAGAAAACCCTACGGACGATACGATTAAGATAGTCGTTGCTATGGGAACTTGCGGAATAGAAGCGGGAGCGAGAGAAGTTTTCAACGCGCTCGTAGACGAAGTGGCGGAGAGAAAACTTGCGCAATTGAAAGTTATGCGTACCGGTTGCTTGGGAGATTGTTCCGTAGAACCCGTGGTTCAAGTAAAAGTTACCGGTAAAGAACCGATAACTTATACTCACGTAGACGTAGCGAAAGCAAAAGAAATCGTAAACAGCCTTGTCTGTTCCGATGCGAAATAACAGAGGAGGTATATTTATGTATAGAAATCACATTTTAGTTTGCGGCGGTACCGGATGTACTTCCAACAACAGTATGAAAATCGCAGATAGATTTAAGGAACTTTTAACCGAAAAAGGCTTAGACAAAGAAGTACAAGTTATAAGAACGGGTTGTTTCGGTCTTTGCGCGGTAGGTCCGGTTATCATTATATATCCCGAAGGCGCGTTTTATAGCAGAGTAGAAGTTTCCGACGTAGATGAAATAGTATCGGAACATATCGAAAAGGGAAGAATCGTTAATAGATTATTGCATACCGAATCGAACGGCGAAAAAGTTATGGCGCTTACGGATACCAATTTCTATAAGAAGCAAGCGCGTGTCGCGCTCCGTAACTGCGGCGTTATCGACCCGGAAAACATAGACGAATACATCGCTCACGACGGTTACCAGGCTTTAATTAAAGTCTTGACTTCCATGAGCAGACAAGACGTTATCGACACCATGCTTAAATCCGGATTACGCGGACGTGGTGGCGCCGGATTCCCCACCGGGCGTAAATGGTCGTTCGCTATGGCACAACCCGGCGAAGACAAATATGTTTGTTGTAACGCCGACGAAGGCGACCCGGGCGCGTTTATGGATAGATCGGTATTAGAGGGCGATCCTCACGCCGTTCTCGAAGCGATGACTATCGCCGGATATACTATCGGTTCGCATCAAGGCTATATTTATTGCAGAGCGGAATATCCTATCGCCGTTCAAAGATGTAAAACTGCCATCAAACAAGCGAGAGAGTACGGATTGTTGGGAAAGAATATTCTCGGGACCGGCTTTGATTTCGATATCGATATCCGTCTCGGAGCCGGCGCGTTCGTATGCGGCGAAGAAACCGCTCTTATGACGAGTATCGAAGGACATCGTGGCGAGCCTCGCCCGAGACCTCCGTTCCCCGCGGTAAAAGGTTTGTTCGGTAAACCTACTATATTGAATAACGTAGAAACGTACGCTAACGTTTGCCAAATTATCCTCAAAGGAGCGGATTGGTTCGCTTCTATGGGTACGGAAAGATCCAAAGGTACGAAAGTTTTCGCGTTAGGCGGAAAAATCACCAATACCGGTCTAGTGGAAATTCCCATGGGTACCACCTTGCGCGAAGTTATCGACGACATCGGCGGCGGAGTTCCTAACGGCAAGAAGTTCAAAGCGGCGCAAACCGGCGGTCCTTCCGGCGGATGTATTCCCGCGGCGCATTACGATATTCCGATAGATTACGATAATTTGATTTCCATCGGCTCGATGATGGGTTCCGGCGGTATGATCGTTATGGACGAAAATAACTGTATGGTAGATATCGCTAAGTTCTTCCTCGAATTTACGGTCGATGAAAGCTGTGGTAAGTGTACGCCATGTCGTATCGGTAATAGAAGACTTTTAGAATATCTCGAAAAGATAACCAACGGTACCGCTACGTTGCAAGATTTGGACGATATGGAAAAACTTTGCTACTACATAAAGGAGAATTCGCTTTGCGGACTCGGACAAACCGCGCCCAACCCCGTTTTGTCCACGCTTAGATACTTCAAAGACGAGTATGTCGCCCACGTTGTGGAAAAGAGATGTCCCGCCGGCGTATGTAAGAAACTCGTTACTTTCCAAATTACCGACAAATGTATCGGATGCACCAAGTGCGCTCGTAACTGTCCCGTCGGCGCGATCATCGGTAAAGTTAAAGAAAAACACGTTATCGATACCGCAAAATGTATTAAGTGCGGAGCCTGCATAGAGGGATGTAAGTTCAAGGCTATAATTAAGAAATAGTTCGGAGGTACAATATGGAAAATTTAGTTAATTTAAAAATAAACGGAAAAGAAGTAAGCGTACCTCAAGGTACTACGATTCTTGACGCGGCAAGAAAAGCGGGTATAAGAATCCCCACGCTTTGCTATTTGAGAGATATTAACGCTATCGGCGCTTGCCGTGTTTGCGTTTGCGAAGTTAAAGGCGCGAGAAGCCTCGTGGCGTCTTGCGTGTATCCCGTAAACGAGGGTATGGAAGTCTTTACCAATACGCCCAAAGTACTCGCTTCGAGAAAAACCACGGTAGAACTTATTCTATCCGACCACCATCAGGATTGTTTGTCTTGCGTAAGAAGCGAGAATTGCGAATTACAAAGACTTTCTAAGGAATTAGGTTGCGACGGCAACAAATATCGTGGCGTAAAGAATAGTTTTGAATTAGACGAAAGCACCCCGTATATCGTACGTGACAACAATAAATGTATTTTGTGCCGTCGTTGCGTAGCCGCTTGTAAGAACTATCAAGGCATTGCGGTTATCGGCGCGAACAGTCGTGGCTTCGATACGCAAATCGGAAGCCAGTTTTTAAAGAGTCTTTCCGAAGTTTCTTGCGTTGGTTGCGGACAATGTATCAGCGTTTGTCCTACCGGCGCTTTAAGAGAAAAAGACGAAATCGACAATGTTTTGGCGGCTATTCACGATCCTTCCAAACACGTAGTATTCGGTACCGCTCCCGCAGTAAGAGTTGCTATCGGCGAAGAATTCGGAAATGCTATCGGCGCTAACTG
>CAKRAY010000070.1 GCA_934296355.1 uncultured Clostridia bacterium | reverse complement strand
CCGTAAGGTACGTAACGGCTTCCTTGTAAGTCGGCGCTTCGGCGGTTAACAGTACGCATTAGCACAAAGGAAAAGTCTTTCCGACTGCTATAAGTACCCGACGAACGTTTGGCGCCGATAATTTAGATTGACAACGCATTAAATTATATATATAATTATCTAAATACTGTTTTGTACGTAAAAAATTAAAGTCGACGGGAGGTATCGTTATGAAAAATAAAAAGAAGAGTTTCTTTTTCGCGCTGATTGCGGTTGTGACCGCGCTTGCGTGTTTGCTTACCGCTTGCAATAACGGCGGCGACGAAGTTACGCCCGACGACGGCAATAAGGACGAGGTTTGCGAACACGAGTGGCAAACGGACAGCACCGTCAGCGGTAATTGTAAAACCAAGGGTTACGTCGTAATGAAATGTTCTAAGTGCGGCGAGACCAAGAAGGAAGAGGACGAAGATTACGGCGACCACAATTACGAAAATCACGTTTGTACGATTTGCGGCGCGCGCCAAAGCGGCGTCAAAGATTTTACGAGCGGTTCGCTTTCCGCCGCTCTTTATACCGAGAACATATCGTTTTCGGGCGAAACGAAATACAGTTTGTTTCTTTCGGGTAACGGCAGAATGGACAATTATAAATCGTCCGCGAACACGCCGTGGGCAAGTTACGTTTCGCAAATCGTTCGTTTGGAATTCGAGGGCAGCGCGATTTTTATCGGTGATAACGCGTTCTCCGACATGGCCTCGCTTACGACGGTAAACTTTCACTCCGCCGTAGCGTCGATAGGTAACGGCGCGTTTAAGAACTGCACGAGTTTACACACGTTAGATACCGGTACGCCGCTCAGAATTATCGGCGAGCGCGCGTTCGAGGGGTGTACTTCTCTTACTACAATAAAAGGTTCGGCAAGCACGGAAAGCGTGGGAGCGTTCGCTTTTTACGGCTGTAATCGTCTGAGCAGCGTTTCGCTCGGCATAGTCGGCACGGGTTCGGATATCGAGTGCGAAAAAGCCGTGGGAGCGATTTTCGGATATACGACAGAAAAGTTCGACGCGCGACAAACGGTGACTTTCGGGAACGTGGATTACTACTACTTTATACCGTCCTCGCTTACCGAATTCGTAATTCTCGGCGGCCAACCGATAGCAACGGGCGCGTTTGCGGGATGTACGAACCTTACCTCCGTGGTTTTCAGCGGCGAGATAAAGAGGATAGAGGAACAAGCGTTCGATAACGCCAAAGGCGTAAAGAACGTAAAAATAGAAACGAACTCGCTCGAATACATCGGGCAGAACGCTTTTTGCGGCGCGGGAATAACGTCCATAGTCATTCCGGCGACGGTTACCGCGGTGGGCGGCGGCGCGTTTATGGACTGCGACTCGCTCGTTTCGGTAATTTACGAAGACGGGTCGCAAATCAACGAAGTTTGCGCGTATACTTTCGCAAGGTGTACCGCGCTTACCGAGATCCGCTTGCCCGAAAGTATGGAGATTATCGGAAACTACGCGTTTCTTACTTGTTCGGCTTTGGAAACCATACGTTTCACGTCCAATATTACCACGCCGGGCGAAAACTGTTTCGAGAACTGCACGAAACTTTCCACGATAGTTTTAGACAGCGAGAGCGTCGCGAACGTAGATAAAAGGAGTAAACTTTTCGCGTCGGCGGATAACGTTTTCATCGCGAGCGGAATCGTTCCGTCTGAGAATTCGTATTTAAGTAACTATTTCGTCAACCGCGGCAAATGCGCCGAGGACGACGTTTATCCGGGGTATTATCACTGGAAAAGAATAAAAAAAGATTAAGCGATTAAGGATTTTTTGGAGGATAAAAAGATGCAGAAAGAAAAATCGACTCCCGATTTTATTGCTAACGAACATGCGGTAATGAAGTTTTGGGAAGACAACAAGTGTTTTGAAAAACTTGTTAAACAAAACGAAAACGGCGAAAGATTCCGTTTTCTCGACGGACCGATAACGGCGAACAACGCGATGGGTATTCACCACGCCTGGGGCAGAACGCTCAAAGACGCGTATATCCGTTACAACGCGATGCACGGCAAGAGTTGTCAGTACCAAAACGGCTTCGACTCGCAAGGCTTATGGGTGGAAGTAGAAACCGAAAAGGAAATCGGCGTTAAAGACAAGCGCGGAATCGTCGAATACGGCATGGATAAGTTTACCGAGCGTTGTATGGCGAGAGTTCGTAAGTTTTCGGGCGTTATTACCGAGCAAAGCAAACGTTTGGGTCAGTGGATGGACTGGGAACACAGTTACTTTACCAACACCGACCTTAATATAACGAGCATCTGGCATTTCTTGAAAGTATGTCACGAAAGAGGAATTTTGGTTAAGAGCCATCGTCCTATGCCTTGGTGTCCGAGATGCGGAACGAGCCTTAGCGAACACGAAATGAGCGGTAGTTACAAGGACGTAAGGCACACGTCTATTTACGGAAAATTGCCCGTAAAAGGCACCGACGATAAAATCATGTTCTGGACGACGACGCCTTGGACGCTTACCAGTAACGTCGCGCTAGCTGTAAATCCGGAACTTACCTACGTTAGAGTAAAAGTTAAGAGCGACGATTCGCCGCTTATTCTCGGCAAGGACGCTTTGAAGAAGTTAGGCGGCGACGTGGTGGCGGTTCTCGACGAATTCAAAGGAACCGAACTCGTAGGTAAGGAGTACGCGACCGTTTTCCCGAACTTTCCCAAACAAGCGTTCGCGCACAGAATCGTAGCGTGGGAGGACGTAGACGCCACCGAAGGCGTAGGTATCGTGCATATCGCTCCCGGTTGCGGCGCGGAAGACTTCGAACTCGGCAAGAGAGAGAATTTACCGCAAATTTGTCCTATCGACGATAGCGGAATAATCACCGAAGGTTTCGGTACGCTTACCGGCGTAAGCACGAGCGAAGCGCTCGAACCCGTAGTGGAGATTATGACGAAAGACAACACGCTTTACAAGACGGAAGTTATCGAACACAGTTATCCGCATTGTTGGAGATGTAAGCACGAAGTCGTATTCAAACTCGTCGACGAATGGAGCATCGCCACCGAAAATCTGAAACCCGAACTTATCGCCGCCGCCAACACGGTTAAGTGGGAACCCGCTTACGCCGGAAAGCGTATGGTCGATTGGCTTAACAATATGGGCGATTGGAATATTTCGAGAAAGCGTTTCTACGGCTTGCCGTTACCTTTCTATCCTTGTAAAAAGTGCGGACATCTTACCGTAGTTGGCAGTAAGGAAGAACTTATAGAACTCAGCGAGCATAAGTCGCTCGAGGACGTACCGCATTTACACAGACCCTATATAGACAAGATAAAAATCCGTTGTCCCGAGTGCGGCGAACTCGTAGAAAGAGTTCCCGAAGTAGGCGACTGCTGGCTCGACGCGGGTATCACGCCGTTCTCCACGAAGAAGTATTTCAGCGATAAAGAATACTTTAAAGCCAACTTCCCCAGCGAATTGGTAATCGAAATGAAAGAACAAATAAGATTATGGTTCTATTCGTTGCTGTTTATGAGCGTGGTGCTTACCGGTAAAGCGCCTTACGAAAGAGTCGTTACGCACTCGTCGGTTATTCAAGAAGACGGCACGAAGTTCAGTAAGACCGGCAAGATGATTAAGTTCGACGAAGCGGCGGAGATAATGGGCGCGGACCCGATCCGTTACTTGTACTGTTCCGCTCCCGTAGTGGGCGACGTAAGATTCGGATATAACCTTGCGGACGAAGCGAGAAGAAAGATTATCGCGTTCTGGAACGTTTACGTGTTCTTCAACCTTTACGCGAGCCTCGACAATCCCGATATAGCGTCCTTTAAGCCCGACTTCGCAACGTTCACGCACAGCGACAGATGGTTGATGGCGAGGACGAACGACTTCTTGGCGGCGTCCGTAAACGGTATGGAAACGTTCAATACGAGCAAAGTCGTCAAAGAATTCGAGTCCTTTACCGACGACGTAAGCAACTGGTATATCAGAATAAATCGTAAGAGATTCTGGAAATCGCTCGACAAGAACGACCAAATGAACGCGTACTGGTGTTTGTATAACGCAATCAAAGTCGTTATCGGCGTAATGGCGCCCATAATGCCGTTCGTTACCGAGCATATCTACCAAAACACGGTCAGAGAGATAGAAAAAGACGCGCCGATAAGCGTACATTTAAGTAAGTATCCCACGCCCGTCGAAGTTCCCGAAGACAAAGATATCTTAGCGGAAACCAACGCTACGCGTAACGTAATTGCCATGGCGCAAAGGATGAGAAACGAAGCGCAAATGAAGGTTAAACAACCGCTTAGCGCGTTGTATATCGTGGCGAGCGACGAAGTGAAGAAACTCATAACGCCGCTTATCAACGTAATCAAGGACGAACTCAACGTAAAAGAAGTCGTTTTCGGCGAGGAAAGCGCGTTTAACGAGAGTTACTTTACCGTTAACTTCAGGGTGGCGGGCGCAAAACTCAAAGGCGAAGCGCAAAAATTAAAGTCGCTCGTAGACGGTTTGGACAGAGCCGGAATGAGAGCGTTTGCGGCAATGTACGAAGAAGGCAGCGTATCGATAGGCGGTTTCGAAGGCTTAGACAAGGCGATGTTCGACAAGCACGACAGACCGAAGGAAGGTTTCGTAGTCGGTTCCGAACAAGGAATAACGCTCGCGCTCGACGTAAAACTTACCGACGAACTCGTTACCGAAGGCTTTGTCAGAGAATTGATTCGTAAGATTCAGGTTATGCGTAGAGAGGCGGATTTTGCGGTAGAGCAAAGAATCAAAGCGTCTATCGCCGTTTCGGGTAAGGGCGCGGAAGCCGTGACCAAGTACGCCGAAAAGATAAAAGCCGACATTCTCGCCACCGAGTTATGCGACAATTTAACCGATTGCGCCAAGGAAGAACGTTGCGAAATCGGCGGGTATGAAGTAGTTATAAAAATACAACTTGCATAAAAAGCAGGAGCGATTTATTCTAAGTCGCTCCTAAAAAATAATAAAAAAGAAGGAAATCAATATGTCACTGAAAGAAGTCGTAAGACAAGATTTTACAAACGCGCGTAAAACGGGCGACGTCGAAACGAAAAACGCGCTCGAAGCCATAATAGCGGATATTTTGAAGAAAGAAAAAACGCAAGCGGGTCACGAAGTTACCGACGCGGAAGTTATCGATGGTATTACCAAAGAAATCAAGGTTCAGCGCGAAGTTATCGAGTTTTGTACCGGTCGCGCCGCCGATAAAGTAGCGGAAGCGGAAAGGAAGATAGAGATACTTTCCAAGTATTTACCCAAACAACTTACCGAAGAGGAAGTTATGGCGTTAATTAAAGAAGCGGACGTATACGAAGACGCTTCGCCGAGAACGAAAGGAATGATTATCAAGACCGTTATGCCGAAAATTGCCGGCAAGTTCGACAAAGCGAAAGTAAACGGACTTGTAGAGAAATATCTTCAAACTAAATAATGAAAACCTATGACGCTATAGTCGTCGGAGGCGGACACGCGGGAATAGAAAGCGCGTTCGCGCTGGCGAAAAAAGGACACAGCACTTTACTTATAAGCCTAACGCTTAACGCGTTGGGCTTTATGCCGTGCAATCCTAACGTGGGCGGTACGGCGAAAGGACATATAGTCAGAGAAATCGACGCTTTGGGCGGGCAAATGGGAATCGTAGCCGATATGGCGACGATTCAGACCCGTATGCTCAACCTCGGCAACGGCGCGGCGGTTCACTCTTTGAGAAATCAGGTTGATAAGGACAAATATCATCGTTTGATGAAGTATCGCATAGAAAAAGAGCCTAACTTGGACGTTTTGGAGGGCGAGGTCAGCGAAATAATCGTGTCAGGCGGCGAAGTAAAGGGCGTAAAAACCGCGCTCGGCGACGAGTACGCGTGCAAGGCGATAGTCGTTTGTACCGGAGTGTACTTGAACAGCCGTATTATTATAGGCGATTACACCAAGAATTGCGGTCCCGCCGGGTATCAGAACGCCACTATGCTTACCGACTGTCTGCTAAAACTCGGCTTGCCGATTCGCAGATTCAAAACGGGTACGCCGATGCGCGTATTGAAAAGTTCCGTCGACGTAACGAAAATGGTAGAGCAAAGGGGCGACGAGGGTATTTATCCGTTTAGCGAGATGACGGATTACAAAGTGAAGAACGACTATGTATGCTACTTGACCTATACCAATCCCGAAACGCATAAAATTATTTTAGACAACCTCGACCGTAGTCCGTTATATAACGGCTCGATTACGTCTACCGGTCCGAGGTATTGTCCGTCGATAGAAACCAAAGTAGTGCGGTTCAAAGATAAAGACAGGCATCAGATTTTTATCGAACCCGAGGGCGAGAACGACGAAGAAATGTACGTGCAAGGCTTATCCACCTCGCTGCCTTTCGACGTGCAAGAAAAAATGCTTCATTCGGTCGCCGGACTGGAACACGCCAAGATTATGCGCTACGGCTACGCAATAGAATACGACTGCTTAGACCCCGTCGCGCTGTATCCTACGCTCGGCGTGAAGACGATAAAAGGACTTTATACCGCGGGACAAATCAACGGCAGCAGAGGTTACGAAGAAGCGGCGGGACAAGGTTTGCTCGCGGGTATCAACGCCGCGTTATATATAGAAAACGCCGACCCGCTCGTCTTAACTCGCGATATATCCTATATAGGCGTTCTTGTGGACGACCTCGTGACCAAAGGCACGGAAGAGCCGTACAGAATGATGACTTCCCGCGCGGAATACAGATTAAACTTACGGCAAGACAACGCCGACTTACGCTTGACGGAAATCGGTAGACGTATCGGCTTGGTAGATGACGAAAGGTACGCGAGATTCCAAAAGAAACTTGCCGAGAAGAAAGTGATTTACGAACTGTTAAAGAAACGCTACTCGCCGAGCGAAGTGGAGAATGTGTTCCTAAGTAAGGGAGAACCGGTACCCAAAACCGGCATAACCGCAGAAGAAGTATTGAAACGTTCTACGCTTGCCGTCGCGGATTTAATCGCTATCGACGATACGTTTAACGGCGTGGATAGGTTCTTACTCAATCAAGTGGAAACCGAGATAAAATACGCGGGGTACTTAATTAAGCAAGAGCAAGCGATTAAGGAAATGCACAAAATGGAAATGAAAGTTTTGGGCGCGGACTTCGACTACGATTCGGTGGAAGGACTGAGAAACGAGGCGCGAGAAAAACTAAAATCCATACGCCCGCTTACGCTTGCGCAAGCGTCGAGAATCAGTGGCGTTAATCCCGCGGATATTGTGGTACTTATGCTACACTTATAAGCAAACCGGCGCCAAACGTTCGTCGGGCGCTTATAGCAGTCGGAAAGCCTCGGCTTTCCTTTGTGCTAATGCGCGCTGTTAAC
>CAKRAY010000069.1 GCA_934296355.1 uncultured Clostridia bacterium | reverse complement strand
ATTGTCACCGCGCTTACTTTATGCGGCTTTTCCTCTTCGGCGTTTTACTTCAATCTCGGGGACGCGGCTATTCTCATTTCTTCGGCGATATTCGGTCCCGTTGTGGGAGCGATATGCGGCGGACTGGGTTCGTTCTTCGCCGACCTCGCCGTCTACCCCGCCACGATGCTTTACACGCTCGTAATTAAGGGCGCGGAAGGACTGATCGCCGGCACGCTCGTAACGTTGTTCCGAAAAAAAATAAAAAACAACCCGGCGCAAGTATCGCTGTCCGCGGTGGCTCTCGCCTTTTCGGCGTTCTTTATGATGACGGGATATTTCGTTTGTCAAACTTTCTTTTACGGAACGAAAGCCTCCGCTTTGGTCGCGCTACCGATGGACGCGGTTCAAGCAAGCGTTTCTTTCGCCGTCGCTTTCGTCGTTCTTTATCCGATGAAACTCGTTAAACTTTCAAGCAAAGTTTACTTCGACTCGCCCGTAAACAAGGAAGAGAAACAAACGGAAGACTCGCGCAAGCCAAGCGAAGAAAATTAAAACTCCGCGAGCATATTGGCGATATAGGGATAACCGAGTTTACCTGAACGCGTTAATACCGAGCGTATGACGCCGCCCGCGTCGGAGTGTTCGAAACAACGGAACAGCGCGCTCACGCAGTCGATTAAATCGTCGAACGTTCCTTGTCGTTCCGTGTACGCTATCGCCACGAACTTGGTAACGACGTAAGTTCCGCATAACTCTGCGTACTCCTCGAAAATGCTTTCACGCTTTTGCGAATACGGAAACCGCGTAAAAATCAAATGGTTGACGAATAAGTTTTCAAAGAAACAATCGACGAGCGGAAACCGTTCGTAAAACACCTTTCTCGCTTCTTTATATCTTCTTTCTATAAACGGTTTTTCTATGCCGCAGTTAAGGATTTTTATATCCTCTTCGGCAAAAACGGCGCACTCCGAAAAACTCGGGCTATATTCTTCCAACGCCTTGATAAAACTAAATAAGGTTTCGAAAATATCCACTTCGGATACCTTAACCGTCGAATTCTCGTAATTAAGCAAATTGCCTATCTCGATAAATCGCAAATTAAGCGGCTTAGAGCGGTCTTGCAAAATCTCTATCGCTCGCTCTTGTAAAAATCTATCTTTGCGCTCTTCGTTATCGTCTTTCGGCGCGTAAGAGAAATACTCGTCCTCTATTTCTTCGAACGTTATCTTTTTCTCTCTGTAAAGCATTTCAGCCACGCGCTCGCAACTGTTCGCGCACGAACCCTCGTTCAACGCGCAGAAAACGACGTTCCTCGGATACAACTTGCATATAGCCGGCAAAACTTCCTCCCCACATTCGCATTGCAACGCGCATAAGCCGTCGGACCGCCTTAACGGACAATCGCCGGTAAACGATTGTTTCATCTCCGCGTAGCGCTTGTTATCGGCGTCGGGAAGAACAAAGAACGCGCAATCGAGTTTTCTTCGTAACTCACGAGAACAGTCGATACCGAGCAACGCGCAATACTCTTTATAAGAAAGCGTAATTCCCCACCCCTCGCAACAACACTTTCGGCACGCGCCGCATTTACAATGAAAATCTTTATAATAATCGGGTACTATAATTTTTTTCATAGACAATAAGACTCCGTTTTTTTTATATTCTATATTTGCGTACGTCGTACGCTCTCAAAAACAACGCCTCGGAACGTCGAGGCGTTGTTATGAACGGGGCGTTGCCCGTTAGAAATATTTAACAATCTAAGATACCTTATATTCGTTCTTTTCAATCTTGCCTGAAGATAGTTCGTACCTAGTCGAAACGTCCGCGGTAACAACGCATCTGCTTTCCGTGCCTTCGCGTAAGTAGACGTTTATGCCGTAGCCGTGGTCGCTGATAAGTTTACAACTCTCGGAAAACGTTACTTTGAGCATGCCCGAACCCGTGGTCATGGCGTAAGTGTTCACGTTTACGGCGTTGCCGTCGGAAGCCAAACTTGCGGTATTTTCGGTAAACGCGCCCTTGCTGTGGAACTCGCAACCGACGAAAGAGTACTCGCCCTTACCCGTAACGGTCGCGCCGTTATAGCCGGTAAAAGCGCAATTCGTAAACTGCGCTCTTTCCGCGTACTGCGCGTAGTAACCCGACAAATGTTCTTTGCCTTTAGAGTTCAGCGTTTTTGTGTAGTCCGTTTCAAAGTTCGAATCGGTAGCGACGATCGAAGCGTATGAATCGCAAGTTTTCAAACCCATAACTTTCACGCCGTTAAACACGATATTCGTTTTCTTGCCGCAATTTACGGTAATCGCGTAATTGTCCGAATTCGTCTTACCCCAACGCCCGCTTTTCGCCGCGCTCGTATCCACTATCGACACGGTATAGCCGTAAGCGTTGTCATTGGCGATAATCGTAGCGGCTTCGATATAGTATCCGTTCAAGTCGAATTTCGTGGAATTGTTACCCGTTTTTATAAAACGCGCGTTTGTTTTTCCGGGCGCGAAAGTAAACGAACCGACGTTCTTTATACTTCCGCCGAGCGTTATTACGTCCGCCGCGTAAAGATATTTTTCGAATCTCGTATGGTCGTTTACCGTAACCGCAAGAATAGAGCCCTCTCCGAAAGTAAACTTCGTACTGCCGTTAAAGTCGTATTCGCCGAAGTCGACCGTCATATTGCTGCCGACGGTAACGGAAGACACGCTACCCCTATAATAGTTCGTGGTAACTATGATTTTCGCATAGTTCACGTTGGCGAATGCGCTTACGTCGTCCGCTGTGCCGAATTCTTTTTCTCCTCTTTCTATCGTGAACCATGCGTTAACCGAGCCGTAATACTTCTCATTGTACGGATTTTTCGTCGTAGCCGTAACCCGCGCTTGCCCGGCGTTCGTATTGTTCGTATACAAGTATTCGAGTTCGTCGTCTTCGAAACTTCCGCTCGCGCCGATTTTGAAAACGGGCTTTTTCTCGGTTTCGTCGTAAACAGTCGCCGAATATTCCAAGGCGATTTCCTTGCGCTCCGCCATGTCGGACAATGCTTTTCTAACGTATTTTTTGCCGTTCCCGCCGCAAGAAAGTTGATAGTTAAGATACAGGTTTCCGTTATTGGTAATCGTACCGTTATTCTCTATCGACGAATCTCCGTCTTCGACGACGATAAGTCCGCTTACGACGGTTTTGCCGTTATTTACGAAACTCGTTCCGTTGCTCAAAACGATTTTTCCCGCTTCCGCGTTGGACGCCGCAGGACCTTCGGTAGCGTTGTTGACGTAAAGTTCACCGTTGTTTATTATGCCTCTGCCGCCGTCGAGCGACAACGTGTAGCCGTTCGTGTAAAATCTTTGCGTCGCGTCTATCGTCACCGGATAGTAAGAACTAATACGATAATTCATGCCGAGAAGAATGGCTTCGTAGCCTAAATCGTATTCGTAAGATATTCCGCTTCTAAGCACTAACACCGAACGAGTTACTTCGTAAGTAATCTCCTTCTTTCCGTAATATTCGGACTTTGCGGTTTCCTCTACGGAAACGCTCGCTTTCGCCACGCCGCATTTTATAATGCGCTCGTCCTTCCTCTCTTCGTCGTCATAACGGTATTCTATCTTGAAATTGCCGCCGCTTATCTTGTTTTCGCCTATTAAAAACGCCGGTTTCTTCTCTGTTTTATCATAAGGCGTAGTCATATATTCGAGCGTAACTCCCGTACTCTCTTCCGCAAGATTCTTCCTTAATACGACGCTGTTTTTATCCACATTTTCCAGTTGGTCTTTGCTGTAAATCTTACATCTTACGACTTTTACGCCTTTCTTTACGTTAGAAAATCGATTAACGCCGATTACGATCGCGTCCGCGTTAAAGGTAATTTCTCCTTCGTTCGTCACATCGGCTTTGTAAAAAATCGTTTCCGCGTCAAACTTGATTTTTGCTTTATGCGCGTTCGTAAGCGCGAACCCATCGTAAAAAGTCGCTATGCCGCTCGTGCTTATCGTAAGTTCGCCGTGGTTTTCCACCTCTCCGAACGCCGCAAACTCACCCTTGCCGGTAAACTCGGCGCGCGCGTTTTCTTTATTTATAAATGCCGCCAAAAAGTTCGCGGTCTTATCTACCGTCAATAAGCCCTCGTTAACGAAATCGCTACTCGCGCGCAGCTCGTTAGCGACGGTAATCGTTCCGTAGTTTTCAAAAACGGCGGTTTCGTTGCCGGCAAGCGTTAACTCTTGCGTCGATAACGTGCCTCTGTTAATCAACCCGCCTTTAATAGTAAGCGCGCTCGTGAAGTCGAAAACTTCCTCTTTTTTTATCGTCAGAGTTTCACCCTCAGGAACTTCTATTTGCGCATTTACCGCATAATCGCAATAATACCCGCTTTCTATTTTGGCTTTCAACGCTTCCCAGTCGACGTTTTCGTCGAGTTTCGCCTTGCCTTTGAGAATCTCGAAAAAGAATTCGGTCTGTCCGTAATAGTTAAGGTCGTCGCGCCCTATCGTAACTATTGCTTTCGCTCTTCCCGGCTTGGTATTGTCGAAATACTCTATCTTTTCCACGACGACTTCTTCGCCGTAAATTTCAGGCGTGAACGAAGCGATACCGTCTTCGTACGCCACCGCGTTATGCGGATATCTCGTCTTTAAAATCGAAGCCCTTATCGGTTCGCGTAAATAGTAATTTCTTTCGGGAACGGAGTATTCTCTTCCTATGTCGAAATTCGTAACGAATTTGCTTTCGTCACCGAAAGTCATTTTGCCTTCGCAGTAGAACTTTCCGCCGTTTACGAAAACGCCGGTGTTCTTCACTTCCATAACGCTGTCGTTGTAAAAATCGCCGTCTATGTAGATTTTACCGA
The DNA here is from genome assembly GCA_934296355.1 of uncultured Clostridia bacterium. Classification (GTDB taxonomy): domain Bacteria; phylum Bacillota; class Clostridia; order Christensenellales; family DTU072; genus CAG-1782. The sequence goes on along the minus strand of CAKRAY010000069.1, from coordinate 2,676 downwards.
TAGAGCCGAAAGCGTTTCCGATAATAATCGTACCCTTGTTGGTAAGTTTACCTTTAACGTCAAGCGCCCCGCCGTGCGTTATGCGTAAAACTTTGTTTTCGGGAACGATAACCGGCTCCGAGCCTTCTTCGATAACTACCGCGCTTTCGATTGCAATCTCGGTTACGGACTCGTCGCTTAATTTATCGACGAGTTGGTCGTAATCGGCGGCAAGCGCGGGCGCCGCGGAAATCTCAAAATAAAACGTAACGCTTCCTTTAACTTTCGGATTGTCACTCGTCGCAGTTATCGTCAGACTCGCCGTACCTACTTTGTCGTTATTTTTATAAACGAACGTAAAATACTTGTTCTCTATTAAAACTCCGTCCGAAACGATTCGTATATCGCTCTCGGATATCGTAACCGGTTCGCCCGAATATATTAACGGGTCTTCGCTCGTCAGCGCGGAGCAAGCTACCATATTTTTGGTTAACGCGGTCTTATTCGTTTGCGCGCCGCCTCCGCCGGTTCCGCTTCCGCCGCTGCCGCTACCTCCTCCGAAAAATCCGCACGACGCGAGTAAAAACATACACGCCGTTATAAGAACCGTGAAAAGTACCGTTAAAATAGTTTTTCTCTTCATTCTTTCCTCTTTTTGTTTATTCATATTATTTTATCTCCGCGCGTCGCAAAGCGAGTTCCGCGCGCATTGTTTCTTTGACTTTTCCGTCTATTTTATACCAAAACATCGGTATCGCCGCAAGCATGCTCGCAAGCCCCGGCATACCTAAGTACGCAAACGCGACTACGTCTTGCATTTTATCGGAAGAAAAAGGAATTTTTATGAACATTATCGTAGTCAAAACAGCCAAAAAAACCGCGCTTATAAAAATAAACGGTTTCATTTTGCCAGGCTTAAAATTGCTTCCGTCGATTAAATTGCCGATAAACGGGTCGGCTATCGCGCTTACCGGTTTAGAAACGAGAATTATTACCGCCACCGCCGTCAAACTCACGGCGTCGCCATACATAGAAGTGTAAAACTGCGACTGATACGAGTTGACGTAACCGATGAAAAGTTGTATGCCGAAGATTCCCATAGCATACATCAACGTTTCGCCGAGCGTTAGCGTTCTTTTCTTCTTTTCTTTCATTTTTCCTCGTTTTTTGACTTTTCAGTCAAAGCGTACGGTTTATAGCGCGGTTGCGTTTTTACTAAAGAGGTCTCTCCGTCACGCGCTACCTTGCGCCTAAGCATTAACCTAACGTAATTATACAACGGAACGCTACTTTTGTAAATAAATATTTTATTACTTATTTTATAAGGTTCATAAATATTTTTCTATCTATTTTTATTTACTGATATAATAAACCGATCGAACAATCCGCTCGGGGAAACGTTACTACTGGCCCTCGTATTGACATTACGGTTAAAACGTTATATTATAGTAAGGACATAACGAGTAAGGCGGTTTTTTACAATGAAAGCACTAAAAGTCATTTGGGGAATATTGAAAGTCTTTATCGCGCTCGGAATTATCGCGCTGATACCGGTAATGTTGTTGGTCGGCGTTCAAACAAGCGCGCCGCAAACTTTCCAAGCGGAAGAAGCGTCCATACCCGACTTTTCGACGACGACTTCTTTTAGCAAAGTAAAAGCCGATCTCGACGCTTTTCTTAACTCAGACCCCGTCCAAGCGAAATCGCAATACGAACTTATCCCTCTCTCCGCACGAGCGTACAAGAGTATATGCGAAACGATGAAAGCCACTCGCGACGTTTACTCTTTCGTCGATTGTAAAACCACTATGTTCCCCGGCACTATAATGGAAATCGTCGTGCAAGGCAACAGATTTACGCTGAAAAAAGATACCGAATACTACTTTACCGAATATTCCATTCCCGGAAACACCGGTTTAAGCGGTCTTGCCGGCGCGTTCAGTAAAGAAAACACCACTTTCGCGTTGCGTACTTATACTAACGCGAATATGGACTATACTTACCGCGAAAAATCTTATTCGCCCACCTTCAAAGTAGACGAAAACAACGTTACCGTAGGTATCGAATGCGATTGGAGCGAAGGTAACCGAGTTCCCGAGAATCTCTACAAAACCGAGTCCGGGCAAGCGCCGTTCTGTACGAACATAAAGGGCGAATACTTTATTACCGACCAAAACATAACCGAAGATACCATTAAAAGCGCGTCCGTAGAATACGTTAAGTCGGAAAGCGGCAATTTCTATCGTTTTGTTATCGAACTCGACACCGACAATCCCGTCACTACCGAAAGAAGCATAGATAATCTTCGCGCCGGCGGCGGAGATAACGCACGCTACACCGCCATGACGGAAACTATAGAGATTTGGGAAAGCGGTTACTTGAAATACTTTAAGAGCGTGGACGCTTGGCAAGGCTCTAACGTAATCACGATAAATTCGGTAATCGACTACACCACCTACTTCTTCTACGACGCGAAGTATATGAACCCCTCTTCTTACCTTAACTTCGAGGAAGTCAAAAACGCCGCCTTGGAATACGACGCGAATAGATAAAAAAATATTTATTCGATTTTGCCCGAATCGTCGAAAATTTGCTTCGGCGATTCTTTTTTTATTTAATAAAAAAATCTATAAATCGGCAAAAAAAGTTGCATTACTCGGCGCGCTAATATATAATAGAAGTTAAATACTAGTTTTT
>CAKRAY010000068.1 GCA_934296355.1 uncultured Clostridia bacterium | reverse complement strand
CTTCAATTCTTTGCGTGATTTTTTGAATTTCGCTACGTTTTCTTTCAATTCTTTGCAAGTTTGTGATTTTTAGCAAATCAACTTTATTTTTTACCATAAATTTGTTATGTGTAATTGTTGATTTTACATTATATGTTAGATTTTTGCCGATGGAAAGAAGCGTATCTTTTGCGTTGCTTTTTATATCATCAAGCGCGTCTTTTAATTGGACGATATCTTCATATAATCTTCTCTTTTGCTCACTTATATTGAACGAAATCTTCTCTGCCGCCGCCGTCGGAGTTATCGCCCGATAATCTGCGACGAAATCGCATAGCGTATAATCGGTTTCGTGTCCCACTGCGGAAATTACCGGCGTATTGATTCCCGCAATACAGCGAATCAAGTTTTCATCGTTAAAGCAATACAAATCTTCGAACGAACCGCCGCCTCTACATATTACTATAACGTCATACCCTATCGGGTCACAGTTTATCAAAGCGGTGATTATATCCGTGGCGCAATTTTCGCCTTGAACGCGTACGTCGACGATATCTATATCCGGTTTAGAATGATTTTTTTCGAGCGTAGATAAAAAGTCGTGCAATGCCGCGCCTTTCACGCTTGTAAGTAACGCGACTTTTTTACATATCGAAGGAATAACTTTTTTGCGAGACTCGTCGAATAGACCTTCTTGAATTAAATTACGCTTTAATCTTTCTAATTTCTCGTATAAAGCCCCTTTGCCGAAAGGCGTAACGGAATACGCTTTAACGTTTATAAGGCCCGATTTTTGGTAATAGTCTACTCTTCCCCTAACTAGGACCATTTCGCCGTTATACGGTACGTATTTATCGTTACAACCGTATATAACTATTTTTATTTGAGATTGCTCGTCCTTTAATGTAAAAAAACAGTTTCCCGCTACGGTTTTACAATCGGAAACTTCTCCTACTACCGGAACGTTATGCAAAAGTAACTCGTTTGCAAATATATTGTTTATATATAGATTCAGTTGTCTGACCGTAATATAATTAGTTTCTTGCATTATGTGTCGAATGATAAGATTGTAAAGTATTTTTTAACAACATCGTAACCGTCATTGGACCGACTCCGCCGGGAACGGGAGTTATGAATGAACATTTATCTTTTATCGCTTCAAAATCTGAATCGCCGCAAAGTTTTCCGTTAACTCTGTTTATGCCGGCATCGATTACCACAACGCCGTCTTTTATCATATCCGAAGTTAAAAATTGAGGTTTGCCGACGGCAAGGACTATAATGTCCGCCTTTTTTGTATATTCCGCTAAATTAGTAGTCCTCGAATGGCATACCGTAACGGTAGCGTTATTTTGCATTAAAAGCATAGCTGTCGGCTTGCCGACTATGTTGCTTCTACCGATTACAACCGCGTTTTTTCCTACTAAATCTATATTATATCTATGAAGTAACTCTATTATACCTTTAGGCGTGCAACTCACTAAAGCGTTTTCGCCTAAAAAAAGTCTTCCCGCTTGATATGCGCTAAAGCCGTCTACGTCCTTGCAAACGTTTATTTTGTTTAGTATTCTCTCTTTATTTAAGTGGTTAGGAAGCGGTAATTGAACTAAAATTCCGTATACGCTTTCGTCATTATTCAGTTTATCGATAAGCGACAATATTTCTTCTTCGGAAACGTTTTCCGGGAAAGTATAGCAAAGCGATTCGATGCCTACGTATTCGCAAGCCTTGATTTTATTTCTTACGTAAATTTCGGACGCAGGGTCCTTTCCCACTATAATAACGGCAAGACGTATTATATCGCCTTGCTCGTTAATTTTGGATATTTCGTCTTTTAATTCGTCTCTGATTAAATCCGAGACGTGTTTGCCGTCAATTATCGCCATGTTTTAATCCTTTGATAAGTCTTTGTAAACCGAAGCAAGAATACCGTTAACAAAAGTATGACTTTTATCGGTCGAATATTTTTTTACGATAATTATCGCCTCGTTAATAGAAACGGATAACGGTATGTCTTTCATATATTTCATTTCGTAAATCGCCAACAATAACGCGCTTAAATCCGCTTTGTAAATTCTATCGATGGCAAAACCGTGCTAATAGTGAGAAATCGTTTCCAAAAGGTCGGTGTAATTAGCGGTTACACCGGAATAAACTTTTTCTAAATACTCTATATCATTATCGTCTAAATCGGCGCACTTAAACAATTCGTAAGTTCTGTTATTTACCGTATTGGAAAACAAAAACTCAAAAATAAGTTTATATGCGTATTCTCTTGCTATTTTTCTACTCATTTTTCCTTAATTAAAAATAACGTTAACCACGTTAACGTTAACGTTTTTCACGTTTAATCCTGTGTTGTTTTTTACGTCGTTAATAATTTTTTCTTGCAAAACGCACGCTACCCGAGAAACGTTGTATCCGAAAACTACGTCAACGTAAACGTCTATGGAAACAGCGTCCTTATTAATAAAGACGCCTACGTTTCTGATTTTTTTCGAATTTACTTTTCCCGTCGCCACGCCCTCCGTGTTAATAATGGCATTATTTGCTAAAGAGGTAATAATATTCGTATTTGCGACGATACGTTCTTGATTCATCGGAGCATTGTTTTTCATTTTATATGAGTATATCATAACTGCTCCGATAAATCAAGTAATTGTTTTTTCTTTATTGCTTAGATATAGGGTATTATTATTACGTCAGCCGCTTTATAATCTGTTTCGGAAGTCACTATACTCAGTATTTGCGCGGCTTCTTCTACGGTCAATTCCTGGTCTTTTACGACGATATTAACGTTATCGTTGCTAATCGTCACTACGCAGTCTTCGAATCCGTAAGACTTGATTAACCCTTCGAGGCAGGTTTCGGTTTCCATTGACTTTACAAGAGCCAAGTAGGATTCGTTTGCTTGCGCTTTCGTTGTTTCGTCGGTGGTCGACGCCGCGATAAGTTGTTCTAAGTACAATACTTCTTGTTCTCTCGTGCTTGTTCTGTCATTTCGATAAGTAGAGAAAAATGTCGGCGTATCTTTACTTGCGTTAACTTGCTGATTGTCTTTATTTTGCAAACCTTTTACGGTAAGAAAATAATTCAATACCGCAACGCCGGCTAGCAGCACGACTAACGATATCAATACGATAACTTTCTTTTTGTTTACTTTTCCTTTCATAAAAAATGCCTCCGTTTTGTTATTTCATAGAATATACTTTTATGCAATCGGAACTTACGTTAAGTGCCGTTCTTGCCGCTTGGTTGATAAGCAATCGAGTGGTTTCGCTGTTCGCCCCTTCCGCGACTATTATCGCTCCGATTACTTTTTCGTTTCCGTCGTAATTGACAAAAACTTCGGTTTTACCTACTCCGTCTATTTGGGAAATTATATCGGAGAGTCTTTTTTCTAAATCGGTATTTTCAATCGTCGCGTTTGCGGTAGTAACCGTTTGCCTATTATTGTCTTTTGTTTTCTTAGAAAAGTAAGCGTATGTAAGAGCCAAAACCGCTATTATCATAAGTATCAATAGTATTTTTAGAACTTTCTGCTCTTTTATCTTTTCTAAAAACTCGGATAATCTCTTTTTTAGTTCCATACAATCATTACGTTATCGTCTTCGATGTGCAAAATCGTTTTGATTTCCTTTTTTATCGTTTCTTGTATAATAATATTTGGTTCGTTTACGTTTATGCTTGTTATATTTACCTGCGCGTACATATTTTGACTGACTTTGTCGAATCGGAGTTCGATACTCGTGTCGATACCTTTACTTTTCAATCTGTTTTCCGCTAGTTTTGTCCCGAATACCAGCGAATCAGAGCCGTTTTGAATTGTTATTTCTTCAAACGTAGTAACGCTATCTATATTTACTCCGTTAAGTTGTTTTATAGAAGACACTATTTGAATCATAAGCGTTAACACCATTAAGGTTTTAATCGTGCCGTAAACATATTTCTTTGTTTTTCCCTCCGCCATTAACGTTTCTATGGCAAGCATAATCACCACAAAGCCGATTATCGCATATATTATTCTCTTCATATTACCCCCGGGAACAATGTCAATATAATCATGCTAAGCATTAAAACAACGCATAATCCCGTTCCGATTATTAGGATATTAAAAGTTTTGAGAACGTCGGCAAGTTCGCTCAGCGTGTCGGAGATTCGTAAGCCGTCTAACGAGTCAGTCAAAGCCGAAGTCATTTTCATAACTAATATCAATGTAAGATTCTTTAATAACGGTCCTAACGTGAAAATTATCATTATTATCGTCGCAACATATCCAAGCGCGTTTTTTACGACGCACATGCTTGCGATTACGATGTCTAAACCGTCTTTTAGGTAGTTTCCTATAACGGGTATATGCCCTCCGATAGTATATTTGATTCCTCGCAACGCTATACCGTCAACGCTTGCGCCGACAATTCCTTTTGAAGTCACGATTGTGGAAAAAACTCCGAACATTATTCCCAGTAACCAATCGGAAAACTTTTTTATTACCGAACAGATTTTGCTAATTTTTAGGTCGTTCCCGAGATGCCCGACTAAACATAACGATAGGTTTACATAAAACAACGGCATGACGACGTAGTTGATGGCTTTCAACAAGATTTCGGAAAAGAACAATAAAGTCGGTTGATATACGCTTATTGCCCCGGTTGCGCCGAGCGAAGACATAATTGTAAATAATAACGGAAAAACTTTTTCGTTAAACTCGGTTATTTTTCCTATAAAAACTGCGGTTTCCTTAATAACAGAAGCCATTAAACCAACGATGATTGTTATAACCGACGCATAAGTTACGATATAGATTATTTTATTTACTTGTTTGCTCTTGAAATCGCTTGTCAGAGAACCAAGCATACTCGTGATTATGGAAATGCATACGATAAGAAGCATTGCGCCGACATATTTGGAAATATCGCCTAAAAAGAACGATAGAACAATCTTAAATACGAACTCCAACCCTATCGAATCTCCGGATATCACAGAGTTTATCAGTTCTTTCGAATTAAGATTCAAGCCGTAGTCGTTCAGTTCGGCAATTATCTCGTCCATTTCGGACGTATCGAGTGAATCAATGATCTCGTTTAAGACGTCTTTGTTTTGCTCTTCGTCTCCGTCCGACGCATGAGCGACGTTGTCGCTACCGATAATTACTCCGATGAATACGGTGAAAACACAAACGATAAGAATTGCGACTGCTTTCTTCATGGTAAAATCGCCTTTATAGCGTCAATAGCATTTTTTATTAGCGGAATCGATACTGCCAATATAGAAACTATTCCGCCTAATTCGATTTTTTTACCTATACTTTGACAGTCGAAATCGTTGCAAATACTAACCGAGTATTCACATAAGTACCCTACTCCGACTAATTTGAATACGTTTCGAATTAACGTTTCGTCCATTCCGCTATCATTGGCGATATCACTGAAAAAACCAAAAATTTCTATAATACTTTGTAGTATAAGCGCTATAATTATTGCGCCTGTAACAACGCTAATTGCAACCGCTACGTCCGAATTCGCTTTTTTTATAATTACAAAAGACACGACGCCTACAAAGGCTATTCCCAAAATCTTCCAAATCATGATAAATAGAATACGTTTTTCAGTGTATCGAATAAACCGGTAAGCATTTCGATTACAATAACGAGGACAATAATAAGTGAAGCGAGATTAACCAAAGTTGCAATCTCTTTTTTGTCAGTTTTATCTAAAATGATATTGATAATGGCGGTAATTATGCCTATTCCCGCTATTTTGAATATTACGTCTATTCCCACTTAAACACCCTCTTTTATATCAATAACAGCACTATACCGACGCAAATCAACGGGATGATTTTATAAAAAAGTTTCCCTTTTTTTACGTAATCTTCCTCGGCTTTAACAAGCGTTTGACCTACGGATAACTGTTGTTCTTCAATAATTCTTATTGCCGAATCCCTATCTCCGTTTTTTATTGCCGTAACGGCGTTTTCAATGGTATTTTGAAACTCTGCTTTTATGTATAACGTTTTCTTTTTTTCGAATAAATATCTTTTATACTTCGATTCCGGCGAGAATTCGTTTATAATGGTCGATAGGTCTTTATTAAATAAGTTAATTTCTTTCAGCGTATACGTTAAAAAGTCCTTATATAGTTTGATTATTTTTATTCTTGTAGCGTAAACTTGTTCGATATATTTACCGAGTAAAAAACCGCAAATTATGAAAATCGCTCCAAAAATATAAAACGCCATTATTTTCTTACAATAGAAACTATGCTTCCCGGTTTCGGCGTAGAAGTAAGAGTAATGACAACCGAAAAAATACTTAATAACTTTTCCGGAACGTCCTTTAATGAGGAAGCATGATATGACGCGAGAACTTTTATTCCGCATAATGCGGCTCGATTTAACGCATTTATTTCAGATTCTCCGTATATTTCGTCGCAAACGATTATATCCGGGGACATACTACGAATGATATTTTCCATCGCGAACAGTTTATCTACGTTTTTGATAGAATCTATTCTAAGATTATCGGAATGTGGAAAAATGTCGATTTCACTTCTTTCGTCTATTATCGTCACGTCGTTTGCATAAGCAAGTTCATGCGCGAGGTATCGAATAAGGGTAGTTTTTCCGCCGAACGGCGGAGATATTATTAACGTGTTTGAAAATTGTTCCGTAATACCGAAAAGAGAATATTCCGGAGAAATATAATGCGGAATTCTTATATTCAAAGAAGTGATTTTTTTGTATGCCAATCGTTGACGCTCATCGACAAAACCTTCTCCGCATACGCCTATACGAATTCCGTCTTTATAACTGATGTAACCTTGGTTGAATTCTTGTTCGTGCGCGTAAACGCTGCCGTTGGTTGCGGTTTGAACCACCTTTTTTATATAATTTTCGTCTATTTTGAAGTCGATGAAAAAACCCGAATCGGCAGTTTTCAAATACACTCTTCGGTTGATACGCAAACGTATTTCACAAAGGGAACTTATCCTTATCGTATTATCAACTAATCTGTATAAATCACTACCCAGTAAATTTTGCATAAAAAAAACACCACGCAATATTTTATTACGCGGTGTGCTTTTTTATTATCTTATAGATAATGCCGTATTATACTCTGGACATATACGTTCCGGTTCTCGTGTCGACACGGATAGTTTCGCCTTCGTTTACGAATAAAGGCACTTGAATTTGATATCCGGTTTCGAGAACAGCCTTCTTTGTTCCGGGTTGCGCGGTTGCGCCGGGAATTCCGGGTTCGGCGGAAACGATTGTAAGTTCTACAAAGTTTTCGGGTTCACAACTGAACGCTTGACCTTTATAGAAAGCGATATCGCATTTATCTCCTTCCTTGATAAAGTTAAGAGCATCCGCAACTAATTCTTTATTCAAAGGAACTTGATCGAAAGTTTCTTCGTCCATAAAGTAATAAATATCGTCGTCGGCATAGCTATAAATCATCTTCTTTCTTTCGATATGCGCGAGTTCGTATTTTTCACTGGGGTTAAATGTTCTTTCGATAACGC
>CAKRAY010000067.1 GCA_934296355.1 uncultured Clostridia bacterium | reverse complement strand
GCCCACAATCGTGCCTTCTTCCAGTCTTTCGCCCTCGAGCCTTATGGTTTTTATTCTGTTCGGACGAGCCGAACGACTTATTTGGTTGCCGATATATTTTCCCGCTATTATGAACCTCGATACTTTTATACCGCCCGCGGTCGAACCCGAACAACCGCCTATAAACATCAATACGACGATAATCGCTTGCGGGAACATCGACCACAACGAGAAGTTCGCGTTATACATACCCGTCGTAGACATTATGGCAGTCGTTTGGAAAGAAGTGTATCTGAGCGCTACGCCGAAATTTTCGTAAGTGCCGTTAGCGGTAAGGCATCCCGCCATAGAGAACATCGCTACCAAGGCGATTATCACGTACACTCTCAATTCTTCGCTTTTAAGTACCGCCAAAAGTTTGCCGGTAATCGCAAGATAAAAAAGCGTCATGTTCGTACCGAAAACGAACATTCCCACCGTGGCTACAACGTCTATCGCAACGCTGTTATACGCTTGCAACGAGGCGTTTTTCACGCTGAAACCGCCCGTGCCGGCAATGCTCATCGCGTGCATAAAACTGTCGTAAACGGGCATTTTCGCGATTATAAAAGCAATCGCAAGCACAATCGTAAGCGTGGTATATATAAGGTAAAGAATTCTCGCCGTAAGCGCGAGTTTGCCCGTGAATTTATCCACCTGATGTCCGGGAACTTCGGCTCGGAAAACGTTAATCGTCGTGGCGTCGATATTCTTAGGAATAATGGCGAGGACCAATACGAGGATACCCATACCGCCTACCCAATGGGTGAATATTCTCAAAGCGTTCGTACTGTACGACAAACCCTCGACGTTAGCGATTATCGACGCGCCGGTCGTGGTAAATCCGGAAACCGATTCGAACATACAATCTATGAAACTGCCGATTTCGCCGGTGATATAAAAAGAAACCGCGACTATTATCGATATCGCGAGCCAACTGAGCGCTACGATAACGAATCCTTCGACCGCGGTCAATCTCTTGTTTTTCGGTTCTTTAATCGAAAGCAAGAGTCCGAGCGCCAACATTCCCGCGCCGATAGGCAAGAAGGCAATCAGATTGGTATACTCGGCATAACATAAAGCGGTAATCGCGGGAACGATATACATTAGCGCCACGATTCGCATAATTTTGCCGGTAAAATACAACGTATACTTAAAGTTCATTTTTACTTGTCCAAAACCTCGTTCATCGTGTCGATGCTCTCGTTGAGCGTGACTATAACCACCTTATCTCCTACGAGAATAACGTCGTTGCCTCTCGGTATGATAGCCTTATTATCTCTTATTATCATAGCGATGAAAGTGTCGGTTCTTATCGTCAAATCTTTGAGCGGTATACCCGCCTTTCCGAAACTTTCGGTTACCGAAAACTCGAGTACGAAAGCCCTTCCGCCCGCTATCGTGAAAATGTGGTCCAATTTACTACCCGCGTCGCGAGCGTCTTGCAAACTCTTCACGAAGTGTAAAATTCTCGTTGCGGTAAGCACGTTCTGACTGACCACGCTACCGAGGTCTATTTCGCCTACTACCGAAAACAAATTCTTTTCGTCGACTGCGGTTATTACTTTAGGAACGTTCTTGTTAAGCGCGTAAAGGGACGCTATAATATTCTTTTCGTTGTTCGAAGTGAACGCCACGAACGCGTCCGCGTCCGTCAGACCCTCGTTTCGCATGAGTTCGTAGTCGTTGTCGCTGCCGTGTATTATATACGCCTTGGGCAAGGCTTCCGACAAATATTTACAACGTTCGAAGTCGCTTTCTATAATAGTGACTTCTATGCCTATTCCCGATATGATTTTCGCTAAATACAGCGCGCTGTTAGTGCCGCCTAAAATAAGCACTCTTTTAATTCTCGACTGATAGAGTCCGGTTCTTTTCATATACTTCACGATACCGCTACCGTTAGAGGCAAGGCTGAGTCTGTCGCCCGCTTCCAAGACGGTATTGCCCGAAGGAATAAAGACTTCTCCGCCGCGTTCCACCGCGCATATCTGCACGTCGGGGTAATTTTTACCGTGATTATCCGCAATAGTATGTCCGACGAACTCGCTTTCGTCGGGAATAATGACGTCGATAAGTTCCATTTTGCCTTCGGCGAAACGTTCGACTTGCAATGCGGACGGAAACCGCAAAACTCTGGAAACTTCGGTCGCCGCTTCTTTTTCCGGACATACCAAGAGGTCGATATTGAATCTTTCTCTTAAATTCTCGATTTGTTCGTAATAATCTTCGTTATTGTTAATGATTACGGTATGCAACGCGCCGAGGTCTTTCGCCACCAAACAACACAGTATATTCACTTCGTCGATGTTGGTACACGCGATCATTACGTCGCATTTATCCACGCCGGCTTTCTTTTGCACGTCGTAAGACGCGCCGTTACCCACAATACCGGTAATTTCGTATATGTCGCACGCTCTTTGCACTCTCTTCGACTCGATATCCACAACGCAAATCTCGTGTCCGTCTTTTATCAAAAGTTCTACCACCGAACTACCGATTTTGTCGCAACCTATCACTACGATTTTCATTTACTGTCAGTCCCTCAAATTGCTCTTTAATATTCTAAGTTGTTTTAATAATCTTTCGGGCATTTCGTCGCCGAATTTCTTAAAGAATTCGCCGATTTCGCCCGCTTCTTTTTGCCATGCTTTTTTGTCTATTACTAAAAGTTTTTCCAAATCTTCGCGCGTGAAATTCACCATACCCTCTATATTCACGTCTTCCGCTTTGGGCAGATAACCTATCGCTGTTTCCTCCGCGTCCACGGCGTTTTCGCAACGCTTCAAAATCCAATCGAGTACGCGCATATTGTCGCCGAATCCCGGCCAAATATAATTGCCTTTCTCGTCGGTACGGAACCAGTTGACGTGGAAGAACTTCGGCGAGCCGTTGGTTCTATATCCCATTTTAAGCCAATGCGAGAAGTAATCGCACATATTGTAACCGCAAAACGGCAACATCGCCATGGGGTCGCGTCTGACGACTCCTACTTTACCCGAGGAAGCGGCGGTCGTTTCGCTCGCCATCGTCGCGCCTAAAAACACGCCGTGATCCCAATCTCTCGCTTCATAAACAAGCGGGGCGAGTTTCGCTCTTCTTCCGCCGAAAACGAACGCGCTGATTTCCACGCCGCGCGGATTGTCGAATTCTCTACTTAGACACGGGCAATTCTTAGCGGGAGCCGTGAATCTGCCGTTGAGATGCGCGCCTTTCTTTATTTCTCCGTTTTCGTCTTTCAGTCCCGGATACCACGGGTCGCCTTTCCAGTCTCTCGCCTTGGTCGGCGGGGCGAGTTTACTGCCTTCCCACCATACGGTGTTGTTCTTCACGTTAAACGCGACGTTGGTAAAAATCGTGTTTCTTCTAATCGTCGCCATGGCGTTGGGGTTGGTGTCGACGTTCGTACCCGGCGCAACGCCGAAAAATCCGTTTTCCGGATTGACCGCGTAAAATTTACCGTGTTTTTTCCTTATCCACGCGATATCGTCGCCGACAGTCCACACCTTATAACCTTTGGACGTATAACACTCCGGCGGTACGAGCATAGCGAGATTGGTTTTTCCGCATGCGGACGGGAACGCGCAACAAATATATTTCGTTTCTCCGTTCGGCTTTTCCACGCCGAGAATAAGCATATGTTCCGCCATCCAGCCTTCTTGATATCCTTGATAACTCGCTATTCTCAAAGCGAAACACTTTTTACCGAGCAACACGTTGCCGCCGTAACCGCTATTAAGCGAGTATATAAGGTTATCTTCGGGGAACTGACAAATATATCTGTTTTCCGGGTCGAGATTGACCTTGCTATGTATGCCTTTGACGAAGTTATCTCCCTCGATTTTATCTAAAACGGTCGAAGAAACCCTCGTCATAATCATCATATTTAATACTACGTATAAACTATCGGTGAGTTCTATTCCGTATTTAGCGAAAGAAGAACCGATTTTACACATAGAAAAAGGTATAACGTACATCGTTCTACCTTTCATTGCGCCGTCCGCTATTTTATCTAACTTATCGTACGCTTCGCCGGATTCCACCCAATTATTGGTAACGCCTACGGTTTCTCTTTCCTTAGTGCAAATAAAAGTTCTGTCTTCCACTCTCGCAACGTCGTTGACGTCGGTACTATGATAAAGGCAGCCCGGCATAAGAGAATTACTTAGTTTAATAACTTCGCCCTCGGCTATCGCTTCGCTGACAAGCAATTTATGCTGTTCCTTACTCCCGTCTATCCAAACCACTTCGTCCGGCTTAAATAACTTCTCGTACTTGTCTACGAATTGTAAAATATTTTGATTGTCGGTCATTGTTTTCTCCTTGTCGGTAAAATATTGCAAAAAAAACGTATTATATCGAACCTTTTGCTTTTACAGTATAGCACAACGCTTAAAAAAAAGCAACGCCCAAACGTTGCGAGCGAAGAGCGTCCCGTGCGCGTTTATTCGCGCCGCAAAAAGCAACGCGCGCGTTGTGTCATTGCGACGCGACGTGCGTACGTTGCCGTCACACGCTTCCGCGTACTTACCGGGCGAAGGTCACACGCTTTGGATATTAAAGCCTAAATTAAAGGCTTTGATATTCGCGGGTATTACTTTCGGTTTTTTGGCAAACTTCTTTTCTATGACCGCTTGCATTACTTCGGGCGAGAAATCGCCGCTCATTTTCGCATACGCGCCGAGAACGACGATATTGGCAGTTTTTACGTTGCCCGCTTCCACGGCGAGTTCGTTAGCGTTAATGTAAACGACTTTAACGTCGGTACGCTCTACTTTTTCGTCTATTAAAGAACTGTTGACAATAATCGTTCCGCCCGGACGAACTTTATTTACGAACTTAGCGAGCGAAGGCTTGTTCATCGCTATAAGCATATCGGGTACGGCGATAATCGGACTCGCTACGGGTTCGTCGCTGACGACTACGCTGCAATTACTCGTGCCGCCGCGCATTTCCGGTCCGTACGACGGTAAAAACGTCACTTCTTTGCCGTCGTGAATTGACGCGTACGCGATAAACATACCTAAACTTTGTACGCCTTGTCCGCCGAATCCCGCGATTATAATTTTATTCTCCATTAGTCCTTTACCTCCTTATACACGCCGAGAGGATAGAAGTTTTGCATTTCGTTTTTTACGAACTGCAACGCTTGCTCGGGCATCATTCCCCAGTTCGTGGGGCAAGAAGAAAGAACTTCTACAAAACTGAACCCCTTGTTTTCGATTTGATGAGTAAACGCCTTTTTTATCGCTTTTTTCGCCGCTCTTACGTGCGGCGCGTCGTAAAGCGCGACTCTTTCTATATAACTCGGTCCGTCGAGCGAGGATAAAAGTTCGCACATTCTTATTGGATTGCCGTTTTTATCCAAATCTCTGCCGTAAATACACGTCGTCGATTTTTGACCTTCGAGCGTGGTCGGAGCCATTTGTCCGCCGGTCATACCATAAATCGTGTTATTTATAAAAATAATCGTGATTTTCTCGCCTCTTGCCGCGGCGTGGACGATTTCCGCCATACCTATGCTCGCAAGGTCGCCGTCGCCTTGATACGCAAACACGACGTTAGACGGGTTAACCCTTTTTATTCCCGTCGCTACCGCGGGCGCTCTGCCGTGAGCCGCTTCTTGCATATCGCAGTTAAAGTAATTATACGCGAAAACCGCGCAGCCGACCGGCGCAACGCCGACGCAATGCCCTTCCGCGCCTATTTCTTCCAAAACTTCCGCCACCAATCTATGCGCTATACCGTGGGTGCAACCGGGACAATAATGTAACGGCGTATCCGTGAGCATCTTGGTTTTTTCAAATACGACAGCCATATCAGTTTTTCTCCTTTGTAACGAATTCTACGATATCTTCGGGCGACATAACGTTCCCGCCGTTTCTGCCGAAGAACTCTACGGGTTTACGACACTCGGTGGCGAGTTTTACGTCTTCTATCATTTGTCCTACGCTGAGTTCCACGCAAAGAAACTTTTTGACGCATTCCTTTTCGGCTGCGGCTTTGAACGTTGCGTTCGGGAACGGGAATAAAGTAATAGGACGAATCAAACCCGCTTTAACGCCCTTGGCGCGAAGCATATTTACCGCGCTCTTAGCAATTCTCGCTACGGTGCCGTAAGCGGTAATAACTATTTCCGCGTCGTCTACCAAATACTCTTCCACTCTCGTTTCGTTACGCGCGATTTCTTCGTAAACTTTAACCATAGCGTTGTTATGCGCTTCGAGGTCGTCGGGGTTTATTAAAAGGGAGTTTATTACTCTTCTGTTTTTGCCTACGCCCGTACCGTCGGTAGCCCATTCTTTAACGGGAAGTTTAGATAAATCTTTCATTTCGGGAAGTTCTACGGGTTCCATGATTTGTCCGAGCATACCGTCGCCCAGAATCATAACGGGAACTCTGTATTTATCCGCCGTGTCGAAAGCGTTATACATAATGTCGACGCATTCCTGAACGCTGTTCGGTCCGTATACAATCATATGATAATCGCCGTGTCCGCCGCCCTTAGTCGCTTGGAAGTAGTCGCCTTGCGCGGGTTGAATACCGCCTAACCCGGGACCGCCTCTTACCATATTTACTATAACGCAAGGGATTTTAGCGCAACAAATATAACTTATGCCCTCTTGCATAAGGCTGATACCCGGACTCGAAGAACTGGTCATCGCTCGCGCGCCCGCGCCGCACGCGCCGTATAACATATTTATGGAAGCGACTTCGCTTTCCGCTTGTACGAACGCGCCGCCGACTTCGAAAAGTCGCCAACTCATATATTCCGGTATTTCGTTTTGCGGAGTGATGGGATATCCGAAAAACGCTCGGCAACCGCCTCTTATAGCGGCTTCGGCAATCGCCTCGTTACCTTTCATTAATTGTTTCATCGATACCTCCTTACGATTACCTTTCTACTTTGATAACGCAATCGGGACACATTATCGCGCAATTCGCGCAACCGACGCACGCCGATTCGTCCGTTATTTCCACATAAAAATAACCGTTCTTGTTACTACGCGACGATATGCGTAAAAGTTTCTTCGGACAAGAAAGCACGCATAAACCGCAGCCTTTGCATAGTTCGTTGCCTATCGTAAGTTTCGCCATTTGTTTTCTCCTTTTTACGATTTCGAAAACATCGTATTTTAATAATTATACTTTATTTATTAAAAAGAAGTAAAGCGTTTTTTCTCGCAATAGCGAACAAAAGACCTTTTTTATCGAGTTTGAATAAAAAATCCGCGAATAACCATTCTATTTTTTGAGGAGATTAAGAAAATGATTGGCTCTATTATTTTGGTTATAATCGGCGTAATGGCATTACTCGGTATCGGGCAAAAGTCCGTCAAGGACTTCGGCGTACCCGTAATCGCGCTCGTTCTCGTATTCGCCGCCGTCGTCGGACTTAACTTTATACCCGTAATACAATGGGGAAACTTCTCGTTTAGTTTAGGTACGGCTCTTCTTTTCGTCGTCACCTTTTCCCTTTGGCTTTTCCGCGGTTCGATTAAAAACCGTATCGCGTGTCTGCTTATCACGATAGTGCTTTCCGGTCTTCTTTACGGCGC